>CAMLEQ010000009.1 GCA_946479015.1 uncultured Gemmatimonadota bacterium
AGCTACTCGTCGATGAGCGACTCGACGGTGCGCGGCTCGTTCAGTCAGACAGCCCGCTCGCGAACGAGTGGGCTGGGGGTGCAGGCGGCGGTCGACGCGGCCCGGTGGGGGAGGGTGACGTTGGGGCTGAGCGCGGAGCGTGATTCGTGGTGGTCCGACCTGCACGTGCGGGACGTGGCCATGGGAGGCGGCGGTGGCGGGGGCGGGGGGGGTGGGGGTGGTGGCGGCGGTGGCGGCGGCGGCACCTCCTGGTTCGCCTTCCGCGATGTATCCGACGCGCGCCGCCTCGACCACGCCGGCGTGGCGGTCGAGTACGAGATGCACCCCGTGACGCGCGTGGGTGTGGTGCTCGGCGCCGCGCACGACTGGTTGGCGAAGGACTCGGCAGGGCACGACGATGCGGGATCGTACTCCGCCGGCGTGTACGCCGACGTGGCTCGTGGGACACGGCTCCGCGCCTCCGCGGGGCGAAAGGTGCGCTTCCCCGCGATCCGGCAGCTCTACGATCCCACAGCCGGGAACCCGGGGCTGCACACCGAGCGCGCCAACGAGTACGAGGCGGGGGTGGAGCAGTCGCTGCCGGCGCGGTCGCAGCTCTCCGTGACCGGATTCCTCACCGACGTGCACGGCTTCATCGAGCGGCCATCGTCATCCGAGCCGTTCGAGAACTTCGATGACTACCGGTTCACCGGCGTGGAGGTGGTGGCCGAGATGCGGGCGACCGAGCGCGTGCTCCTCCGCGCCGGCTGGTCGTTCCTCGATACGCGGGACCGCTCGCCCGGGGCGACGCGCGAGGCGCTCCAGTACGAGCCGCGCCACAAGCTGACGCTCGATGCCCGGTGGGCGCTCCCGTTCGGGCTCGACGCATCGGGCTCGGTGATGCGCGTGGCGGGGCAGGTGTTCTACTCGCGCCTCGCGCCAGTGCAGCAGGCGGCACTCCCCGACTACACGCTCGTGGGGCTCCGGCTGTCGCAGCAGGTGGCGCGTGGCGCGGTCAACGTGTACGCGGGCGCGGACAACCTGCTCGACCAGGCGTACGAGGACGAGTACGGCTTTCCGCGCCCAGGGCGCACGCTGTACGCCGGCGCTACCTTCCAGTGGTGACCATCACGCGAATCGCCTCGAGCCGAGGAGGGAAGGGGACGTGAGAGATGCGATCCTGTCGCTCGACGACGAGCTGCGCGCCACGTCGCGCGTGCCGGCGCTCGCCGGCGGGGGGGCGGTGCGGCCGGCGGAGGTCGCCACGCTGCTCCTGGCGGGCGCCGTGGCGTCGCTGCTCACGAATCTCGTCAGGCTGCGGCTCGGGATTCCGGGAAGCAGCATCGTGTTCGCGGTGTTTCCCATCGCGCTGGGCTTCGCGCTCGTGCCGCGGCGAGGCGCGGGGACGGTGATGGCCGGTGGCGCGCTGGCGACGACGCTCGCGCTCTGGCTCGCCGGCGTTCGCCTGGACGGCGTTGGGGCGCAGACGAGCCTCCTGCTCACCGGTCCGCTGCTCGACGTGGCGCTGCGGTGGGGCGCGCGCGGGTGGCGGCCGTATCTCGCATTCCTCGCCGCCGGCGCGGCGAGCAACGCGATGGCGTTCGTCGTGCGCGGCGCGACGAAGCTGGCGGGGGTGGGTGGCGGCGTCGGCGGACCGCGCGGGTTCGGCCTCTGGTGGCCTCGCGCCGTGGGGAGCTATGCCGTGGCCGGGCTCGTGGCCGGGCTCATTGGCGCGCTCGCCTGGTTCCACTTCCGCTCGCGCGACGCCGACGTCTCGGGCGGCGCGCGATGATCCACATCGGGATCGACGACACCGACACCATCGACACCGCGGGAACGAACCAGCTCGCGCGCCGACTGGCGGCGGCGCTCCCCCCCGGCTTCGCCTTCGTCGCCGCCCTCCGGCACCAGCTCCTCTTCGATCCGCGCATCCCGTACACCAGCAAGAACGGGAGCGCATCGCTGCTCGTCCGGGCCGAGCCAGGGCGCGAGGCGCGTGAGCTGCCGGCGGTGCTGGAGCGCGAGATGCGGGCGTGGTACGTGCCGGGGAGCGATCCCGGGTTGTGCGTGGCCGACGCGGTGCCCGAGGCGGTGATGGCGTTCGGGCGACGCTGCCAGTCGGAGCCCGTGCGACAGCGGGAGGCGAGAGCGATCGCCGAGGCGCACGGGATGTACCTCGAGGGCTTCGGCGGCACCGAGGACGGTGTGATCGGCGCGCTCGCCGCCGTTGGACTCCTCGCCACGGGGAACGATGGGCGTGTGGTGCACCTGGCGGGATGGACGTGGCCCGACGCGTTCGCGGGGGAGCAGCCGGTGGACGCGGTGCTCGCGCGCGGCGTGCGCGAGGTGCGCGTGCTCTCGTCAGGCGAGCGCGTGCACGACGGCGTGGTGGATGTGGGAAAGCACCTGCGCCCCGCGTGGCGAGACGGGGGCGCGGTGCTTTTCGTGGAAGGGGGAGCGGGGCGGTGGAGGGCGGTGAAGCTGCCGTGAGCGACGAGGCCGCTCCGGCGCGTATAGTGCCCGGCTACCGCGCCTCCGCCGCCTGCGTGTACACGTCCGGCCCGAACGTGGCCAACCCGTCCTGCCCCGCATAGCCCAGGTGCGACAGCCCGAAGATGTCCTCGACGCTGCGCAGCATCGAATAATGGTTGTACGGGACATCCGACACCGTGCCCGGCTTGATGAACGGCGAGAGCAACACTGCCCCGGTGCGCCCGCCGCCCGGTCCGTTGACCCCCGCCTTCTGCACGTTCGGCCCCGGCTGCTCGTTGCAGCACGACGTCGCGTCGATGCTCAGCGCCTCGTCGAACGTCACGATGAGCAGGCCGTCCTTGCGGAACGCCGGCGAGTTGGTGATGAGCGGGACCCAGTGCTTCAGGAACTCGTCGGCCGACACGAGCCCGCCCGGCTCGCCGTTCTTGCACGGCCGGTCGTGGCCATCGTGGCAGAGGCTCGGGACGATGAACGAGTAATTCGGCGTCTGGTCCACGGTGCGCAGCGCCGTCTCGAGCTCGGGGAGCGGCACCACGTTCTGCTGGCACGACGCCGAGTCGAGGATGGCGTGGAAGTACACGAACGGGTCGTGCTTGGCGGCGTACTGGTCCTGGGGCGCGGCGCGCTCGGTGGGGTCGAGCGCACCGATCGGCGCGTGACCGCAGGTGGCCGCTTCGCGCGAGGGATCCTTCCCCATGTCCTCCATGTACCCCTTCCACGTGAGCCCCTTCGCCATGAGCTGGTTGGCGATGGTCTGCACGTGCGCGGGGTAGATGCAGCCGTCACCGATCGGCTGGCCGTCGGGCGCGGTGCCGGTCTGCACGAACTCCTCGTAGCGCCCACAATCCAGTTGCGTCTTGGGGCTCGGCGCGATGCCGCTCACCATCGCGATGTAGTTGTCGAGGCTGTAGTGACCGATCCCGTAGTACTGGTGGAGCAGCGCCCCCGCGCGCGGCAGCGTGTCGGCGAGGTACGGAGCGCGCGTGCCCGGCCCGAAGGTGGTGTCGTACCCCTGGTTCTCGAGCACGATCACGAACACGTGACCGATGGCCGGCGTGCCGGGCTTCGTGGCGCCCGGGTGAGCTTCGGAGCACCCGGCGGCGCCGAGCAGTGCGAGCGCGAGGGCGGCCGCGCGGGGCAGCCGGCGAGTGAAGAGAGGCATGAAGAACGTGGGAGCTGGTGGAGGGGAGGGTACGTGGTCCAGCGACGGAAGGATGAATCTGCCTCGCCGCACCCTGGTGAGGTAGGTGTATCGGTTCCGTTTCGATCGCGCGGGGGTCCCGGCGCGCTGATCGCGCGAGTGACGACCTTCACGACGCGCCGCACGCCTTTCACCCCAATTCCATTGGAGTAGCGCGTCCCGGCCGCGATCGTGCGGGCGTTCCGCGCCTTCAACCAGGAGGGGGCATGCGCTACCGAGGCCTGTTGGTCGTCAGCGGGTTGGCCGCACTGATCGCCTGCGGCGGGAGCTCGTCCATCACCGGAAGCACGAACAGCGGGGGCGGCGGACCGCCTCCGCCGCCGCCGAACGGCAGCGTGCACATTCAGGACTTCAGCTTCGGGCCGGAGACGGTCACGGTGAAGGTGGGGCAGACCGTGCAGTGGACGAACGATGGACCGTCGGCGCACACCACCACGAGCGACGCGGGGCTGTGGTCGAGCAACTCGCTCGCCGCGCCAGGCGACGGCACGTACGGAAACGGCACCACGGCGGGCGGGACGTTCAGCTTCACGTTCACGCAGGCGGGGACCTACACGTATCACTGCTCGAACCATCCGCCCAACCTGTACCCGCACTTCAAGGGCGTGGTGGTGGTGACTCCGTAGCACGGTGCGGGCGGCGCGACCAGCGCCGTCTCTCACCGCGGGAGGGCGCGGGCGCTTGACATAGGGGGTGGGGGTATGCTAGTCTCCGCCTGCACTGGAGATTCACCCTCGTCCCGCTTCGCTCGCCCACGCCGTCCTCGTGCACCGAATCCGCCGTTTCGCCGCGATCATCATGGGCCTGCTCACGATCCAGTCATCGATCGTGAGCGGCGCCGCGGCGTGCTCGATGGAGAGCGCGCCGGCGCTCGGCGAAGTCATGGATGGCCACATGGGCGGCGGACTCCACTCGGTCCACGAGTCGGCTGACGCGAGCGCTGTCCCTCGCGCGGCGCACCGGGCGACATCGTCGCGTTCCTCCTGCCCTCACGCGCCGCGCCGGCATGGCTCCGGCTGCGACCTCCCCTGCGTCCCCGACGGCTGCGTCCCGGGTACGCACTGTGCATCCGCTCCGCTCGATCGGAAGATGGCGTCCGCCGCGACCCCGTCCCGCTCGGCCGAGCTCCCCGCGTCCGCACGGCCCCACGCGCTCCGCTCGGTGAGCATCGCTCCCGAGCCCCCGCCTCCCCGCGCGTAGCACCCACACCGTCCGTGCACGCCGTGCCGAGCCTCGAGCGCGATCGCGTTCGCTCGGCGTCCTCGCCACATCCATCGCGGGAAGTCGCAGTCCATGTCCGTCTCACCAGGTCAGTCGCTCCACACCTCACGCCGCGCTCGTGTCGCGCGCGGTACCTTCCTCACGTCGGCGCTCGCCGCCGCGCTCTTCCTCGCGCTCGCTCCCGCCGTCCAGGCACAGCACCGGGCGGGGCACCCGCCGGTGCCGCCGGACTCGGCCCACCGCGACACGAGCGGTGAGCGCGCCAAACACCCCCCGGCCGACAGCATGCCGGCAATGCCCGGCATGGCGCACATGGCCGGTGGGTCGATGCCCGCGCACGACATGCAGGGGATGATGACGGGACCGCTCGGCATCTCGCACGTGCGCATGGGCTCCGGCACGTCGTGGCTCCCCGATTCGTCACCGATGCACGCCACCCATTTCATGTGGGGCGACTGGACGGTGATGCTGCACGGCGTCGCCTTCGGGCAGTACGACTACCAGGGCTCCGAGCGCGGCGCCGATCAGCTCGGGATCGTGGACTGGGAGATGCCGATGTTGATGCGCCGCATCGGCGACGGCCTCCTGCACCTGCACGCCATGGTGAGCCTCGAGCCGGCGACGATCGGTGCGAAGGGGTATCCGCTGCTCCTTCAGACCGGCGAGTCGTACAGGGGCGAGCCGCTGCACGACCGGCAGCACCCGCACGACGCGGTGATGGAGCTCGCGGCGCTCTTCCAGCAGCCCGTCGGCGCGGGCGTGGCGGTGGAGCTGTACGCCGGACTCGCGGGGGAGCCGGCGCTCGGTCCCGTCGCTTTCATGCACCGCCCCTCCGCGCAGAGCGATCCGCTCGCCCCACTCGGCCATCACTGGCAGGATGCCACGCACATCTCGTTCGGCGTGGTGACGGCGGGGGTGTACGGGCGCCGGTGGAAGCTCGAGGGCTCCGCGTTCAACGGCCGCGAGCCGGACGAGCACCGGTGGAACCTCGACCTGCGGCGTCCGGACTCGTACTCCGGCCGGTTGACGGTGAATCCGACGGGGCGGCTGAGCGTCGCCGGCTGGTACGGCTACCTGTCGAGTCCGGAGGCGCTGCACCCGGACGAGTCGGTGCACCGCTACGGCGCCTCGATGCTCTATGCCGGCCGCGGCATCCGCGGCGGCGCGTGGGCGAGCGCGCTGGTGTGGGGCGCGAACGCGCACGGCGGGCGGGTGGAGAACAGCGCGTTGGCGGAGACCAACCTCGAGATCGGGGAGCGTCACACCGTGTTCGCGCGCGCGGAGTACGTGCGGAAGAGCGCGCAGGATCTCGTGCTCCCCGGAATCGATCCGGAGCGGGAGTTCGACGTGGGGTCGTTGGTGCTCGGATATCTGCGGGAGATCGCCTCGATTCCCGGCGGCACCATCGGCATCGGTGGCCGCGCGTCGATGGGCATCGTGCCGTCGGCGGTCGGGCGGTTCTACGGCACGCGGACGCCCAAGGGGATCGACATCTACGTCAGGGTTCGTCCGCGCGTGATGTCGTCGGGCGATCACGGAGGGTGACGGACGGCGCGGGTCGCGGCACGATCCCTGCGCCCCTCGGGCGCATGGCGCGCACGCATTCGTAGCGCGCTTCCACAGTCCGCGAACATGCATGGGCCGCGGCGCCTCGGTGGCGATCGCATCGTCGCCCGGCCGTCATGCCTGACGAATGACCGCACTCTTCTCGCCCCGTTCCACCTGGGTGGCGCGCGGCGTGCTCATCGCGGCGCTCCTCGTGGCCGCGGTGGTACCGGCGCTCGCCATGACGTGGGTGCGCACCCCGTGGGCACGGGGGGAGCACCGGCGCATCGCGCAGCCGGTGGCGTTCGATCATCGCATCCACGTCACCGGGTTGCGCATCGACTGCCGCTACTGCCACGCGGAGGCGGACCGCGGCGCGTGGGCGGGGCTCCCGTCCACGCGACAATGCGTGCCGTGCCACACGAAGCTCTGGATGTCCAGCGACGTGATGGCACCGGTGCGCCGGAGCCTCGCGACCGGGAGGCCGATTCCCTGGGCGCGGGTGACGCAGCTTCCGGACTTCGTGTACTTCGACCATGCGATGCACGTGACCAAGGGAGTCGGGTGCGAGACGTGCCATGGCCGCGTGGACCGCATGGCGACGGCGGAGCAGGTGGCGCCGCTCACGATGACGTGGTGCGTGGACTGCCATCGCGATCCGGCGCCGCGGCTGCGGCCGCCGCAGGCGATCACGGCCATGGGATGGACGCGCCCGGCGGGAGACGACTCATCGGGGCGGGTGCTGGCAGCGCGCTACCACGTGCGCCGCCTGACGAACTGCACGACGTGCCACCGCTGACGTGGCGGAGCGCGAACGAGCACGGTGGGAAAGGGGGCTGGGTGATGCGAGAGGATGGAGCGCGAGGGAGCTGGCGGAAGCGTCTCGAGCGGTACTCGGGGCGCGACTGGTACCACGCGCTCGCCGAGCACGCGGGCGGGGAGTTCCCGCCGGGGGCCGCCGAGCCACCGCGCGCGCTCTCCCGCCGGGACTTCGTGCGCCTGCTCGGCGCGAGCGCGGCGCTGGCCGGGCTCGGCGCCTGCGTGCGTGAGCCGGATCGGAAGATCTTCCCGTACGTGGACGCGCCGCCGGAAGTGGTTCCCGGCGAACCGCTGCACTACGCGACGGCGATGACGCTGGACGGCTTCGCCACCGGCCTCGTCGTGGAGAGCAACGCCGGGCGTCCCACGAAGGTGGAGGGTAACCCGGACCATCCGGCGAGCCTCGGCGCGGCGGGGATCCACGAGCAGGCCTCGGTGCTCCAGCTCTACGATCCGCATCGCGCGCGCGTCGTGCGCGGCGGCGGGCGTCGATCGTCGTGGGGCGCCGTCGCGGCCGCGTTCGCTCCCGCGGCGCTCGCGCGGCGAGTGGGCGTGCGCGGCGGCGGGCTGCGGCTCCTGCTCGCGCCCACGGCATCCCCGCTCGTGGGCACGCTGCTCGGGCGAGTGCTCGCGCGCTACCCCGACGCGCGCGTGACGTTCTACGCTCCGATGGTGAGCGCCGCGCCGAACGCGGCGGCGCGCGCGGTGCTCGGCGCGGCGCTCGTGCCGCAGTACGACTTCCGCGCCGCCGATGTGGTGGTGACGCTCGACGCCGACGTGCTGGCGAGCGGTCCCTTCAACCTTCGCTGGGCTCGTGACCACGCGGAGCGTCGGCGCGCGCGGCCGGCGGGATCGCTGTACGTGGCCGAGCCCACCCCGTCACCCACGGGGACGGTGGCCGACCACCGGATCGCCGCGACCCCCGCCGGCATCGGCGCGCTCGCCGCGGCGCTGCTGCGCGCCGTGCAGAGCGACGCGCGATTCGCCGCGCGTGTGGGCACGGGCCCGCTCGGCGAGCCGCCGCTCTCCCAGGGTGAGCGCGCGTGGGCGAGCGCCGCGGCGGCGGATCTGGCCGGGCACGCCGGGCGGTCGATCGTCGCGGCCGGCGCCGGCCAGCCGGCCGAAGTGCACGCGATAGTACACGCGCTGAACGCGGCGCTCGGCAACATCGGCTCCACGGTGTGGTACACGCCGAGCGCGCTGCTCGACGCCGGCGATCGCGAGCGGGATCTCGCCGCGCTCGCCGCCGAGCTGCGAGGCGGCGCGGTGAACACGCTCGTGGTGCTGGAGGGGAATCCCTGCTACGGCGCGCCGGCGGACCTCGCGCTCGCGCGCGGCGTGCGCGCGGTGCCCAACTCGCTCTACCTCGGCGCGTATGCCGATGAGACCGCGCGCGCGTGCACCTGGCACGTGCCGGCCGCGCACTATCTGGAGTCGTGGGGCGATGCACGGGCGTACGACGGCACCGCGTCGCTGGTGCAGCCGCTCATCGCGCCGCTCCACGGCGGACGCACGGTGGCGGAGCTGCTCGCCGTGCTCGCGGGGGAGGGGACCACGAGCGCGCACGACCTGCTGCGAGAGGCGTGGCGCGCGAGCCATGGCGACGGCGCCGATGCGGACGCGGCGTGGAGCGAAGCGCTCCGCCGTGGCGTCATCGCTGGCACGACGCTCCCGCGCGTCACTCCCGCCGTGCGCTGGGATGCCGTGGGTCGCGCGCACCACGCCCTCCTCGAGCGCAGCACTCGCCCTGGTGGCGGGCTCGAGATCGCGTTCGTCGCGAGCCACGCCGTGCACGACGGCCAGTTCGCCGACAACGCGTGGTTGCAGGAGCTCCCCGATCCGGTCACGAAGCTCACGTGGGACAACGCCGCGCTGATGGCGCCGGCGCTCGCGGCGCGGCTGGGGGTCGCGAGCGGCGACGTGGTGGCGCTGCGACTCGGCGCGCGGACGCTCGATGCGCCCGCGCTCGTGGTGCCGGGGCAGGCCGACGGGGGGATCACGCTGGCGATGGGCTACGGCCGCACCGGCGCCGAGGCGGCGGCGCGCGGTGTGGGGGTGGACGCCAATGCGCTCCGCACCTGGGATGCGCCGTACGCGGCCACGGGTCTCACGATCGCGCGCACCGGGCGCAGGCACGCGCTCGCGATCACGCAGGAGCACTGGTCGATCGAAGGGCGCGGGGAGAGCGTCCTCGGCCAGCGCGTCGTGCGCCCCGAATCGGGGGGCGCCGAGGCGCCGCCCGTCGCGCCGGCGCGAAAGCGGCGCCCCCTCACGCTGTACGAGCCTCCCGCTCCGCCCGCCGAGGGATTCGGCGCCGACCAGTGGGCGATGGTGATCGATCTCGACGTGTGCACCGGGTGCAGCGCGTGCGTGGTCGCCTGTCAGGCCGAGAACAACGTGCCGGTGGTGGGGAAGGAGGGGGTGCTGGAGAGTCGCGAGATGCACTGGCTGCGCATCGACCGGTACATCGACGGACCCGCGGACGCGCCCCGCTTCGAGACGCAGCCCATGCTCTGCCAGCACTGCGAGAAGGCGCCTTGCGAGTACGTGTGCCCGGTGGGCGCCACGGTGCACAGCGACGACGGGCTCAACGAGATGATCTACAACCGCTGCGTGGGCACGCGCTTCTGCTCCAACAACTGCCCGTACAAGGTACGCCGCTTCAACTGGTTCGACTACAACGCCGAGCTCGCGGAGACCGAGCGGATGGTGAAGAACCCGCAGGTGACGGTGCGCGCGCGCGGCGTGATGGAGAAGTGCACGTTCTGCGTGCAGCGCGTGCGCAGGGCGCAGATGGCGGCGCAGCTCGCGGGGGAGCCGCGCACCGGTCCGGTGATGACGGCGTGCCAGCAGACCTGTCCCACGCGCGCCATCGTGTTCGGCTCGCTCACGGACCCGGCGAGCGAGGTGGCGCGCGCGGTCGGCGACCCGCGCGCCTTCAGCGCGCTGGGCGAGCTCGGGACCGTTCCTCGCGTGCGGTACCTGGCGCGCGCGCGGAACGCGTCCGTCGCCGCGCCGGGGGACTCGCGGCGCCCCACCGAGGGGGACGATGGCGGCGAGTGACCTGCCGGACGACGGCACGCTCACCACGAAGCTGCTCGCGCCGACGTGGACTGCCGCGCCCGCGTGGCGCTGGCTCTTCCTGGCCTCGGGGGCCCTCACCGCGCTGTTCTTCGTGGCCATGGGCGTCACCTTCGCGCGCGGCATCGGCGTGTGGGGGAACAACATCCCCGTGGCGTGGGCGTACGCCATCACCGACTTCGTGTGGTGGATCGGGATCGGCCACGCGGGCACGTTCATCTCCGCTTTCCTGCTGCTGCTCAATCAGCGGTGGCGCGCATCGATCAACCGGCTGGCCGAAGCGATGACGCTGTTCGCGCTCGTGAACGCGTCGCTCTTCCCGCTCCTGCACCTGGGGCGGCCGTGGTTCTTCTACTGGCTCATCCCGTATCCGGCGACGATGGGCGTGTGGCCGAACTTCAAGAGCTCCCTCCCGTGGGACGTCGCGGCGATCTCGACGTACTTCACCGTCTCGCTCCTCTTCTGGTACCTGGGGCTGGTGCCCGATCTCGCGACGGCGCGCGATCGGGCGCCGGGGCGTACGCGGCGGCGCATCTACGGCGTGTTCGCGCTCGGCTGGCGGGGGCGCGCCGAGGAATGGCGCCACTATCGCGTGGCGTACACCCTGCTCGCCGGGCTGGCCACGCCGCTCGTGATCTCCGTGCACAGCATCGTGAGCCTCGACTTCTCCATCGCCCAGCTCCCCGGCTGGCACTCGACCATCTTCCCGCCGTACTTCGTGGTGGGCGCCATCCACTCCGGCTTCGCGATGGTGCTCATGCTGGTGCTTCCGGTGCGCCGCGTCTTCCGGCTCGAGCAGGTGATCACCCCGGCGCACCTGGACCGGATCGCCAAGCTGATGCTCGTCACGGGCACGATGCTCGCCTACAGCTACCTGTGCGAGACCTTCGGCGCCTGGTACAGCGGAGACCCGTTCGAGCGCTACACGATGCTCATCGCGAGGCCGCTCGGGCCGTACGCGCCGCTGTTCTGGGTGATGACGGCGGTGAACGTGCTGGTGCCGCAGCTCTTCTGGTCGGCGCGCATGCGCACGAGCCAGCTCGCGCTGTTCGTCGCCGGAGTCCTCATCTGGGCGGCGATGTGGCTGGAGCGGTTCGTGATCATCGTCGGCTCGCTCAACCGCGACTTCCTCCCTTCCAGTTGGCACCTGTACGCGCCCACCTGGGTGGATTGGAGCCTGCTGGCCGGCAGCATCGGGCTGTTCTGCTTTCTCTTTCTCGCGTTCCTGCGCTGGGTGCCGTTCGTGCCCATCTCCGAGGTGAAGCGCGTGCGCTACGAGCTGTCACGCGCCGCCGATTCGGCGCCGGAGTCCGCCGAGCGAGGCGCGGCGTGAGCGGCGCATCGCGGCGGAGGCCGCGACTCTTCGCCGAGTTCGCGAGCGCCGATGCCATGCGCGCCGCACTCGATGCGCTGCGCCGCGAGCGCTACCACGACCTCGACACCTACGCGCCCTTCGACATGCCGGAGCTCGACGAGCCGCTCGGCCTGCGCCGGTCGCGGCTCGGGTGGCTCGTGGTCGCCGGGGGGGCGCTCGGGCTGGTGGCCGGCTACGGCATCCAATGGTGGGCGAACGTGCGCTCGTATCCGCTCGACATCGGCGGCCGCCCGGTGCACGCGGTGCCGGCGTTCGTGCCGGCGACGTTCGAGGGGACGGTGCTCGTCGCCGCGCTGGCGGCATTCTTCGGCCTGCTCCTCGTGCTGCGCCTGCCGAAGCTCTGGGCGCCGGAGGACGAGATCGAGGGCTTCGAGCGCGCGACGATCGACCGCTTCTGGATCGCGATCGGCACGCTGGCGAGCGACCTCGATCGCGCGCACGCGGAGGAGCTGCTGCGTCGCGCGGGCGCCCACCGGATCATCTCCCTGCCACGGTGATGCGAAGAGCAGATCGCGCCTCCCTCGCGTACCGCGTCGCGCTCGTCCTGGCGGGCGTGATGTGCGCGGCCTGCTCCGACCGCCCGGGGCGCGGCTGGGACTGGGAGCGCATGCGCTCGCAGCCGCGCTATCAGGCGTACGGCGCGAGCGCGTTCTTCCCCGATGGGAAGTCGATGCAGGCGCCCCCTTCCGGCACCGTATCGCGCGAGTCCGGCGCCGATGCCGAGGCGGATGCCGCGGCGCGCGCGGCGACGGCATCGCCGTCCGCGGCCATGCTGCGGCGCGGGGCGGACCGTTTCCACATCTTCTGCGCCGTCTGCCACGGCGAGCACGGCGATGGTCGCAGCATCGTCGCCGCGAACATGGAGCCGCCGAAGCCGCCGTCGCTGCTCTCGGCGCCGGTGCGCGCGCTCCCACCGGACGCGCTCCACGCCGTGATCAGCGGGGGATTCGGGCGGATGCCGTCGTACGCCAACGAGCTGTCCCCGGCCGATCGCTGGGCGGTGGTGGCGTACGTGCGGGCACTGCAGCGTGAGCACCCCGCGGGTGCGGCGATGGACAGCGCGTCCGCTCCGGGAGCGCAGCCATGACGCCCCGCATACGCGAACGGCCGGCATCGACCCCGCCGGACACCGGGAAGCTCGTGCGATACGGAGGCATCGCCGGCATCGTCGGGCTCGTCGCGTGGGGGATCGGCGCGGCGATCGACCCGCGGCGCGCGCTGGGCGCGTACCTCTTTGGCTACGCCACGGTGCTCACGGTGGCGCTCGGCGCGTTGATCCAGGTGATGATCAGCCACGTCACCGCCGCGAGGTGGTTCACCGTGCTGCGCCGGCTCGCGCTCGATGTGGCCGGCGCCATGCCGGCCCTCGTGGTGCTCGCCATTCCCATCCTGGCAGGTGTGCACGCGCTCTATCCGTGGGCCGTCCCGGCGTCGCTCCCGCCGGCCACGCGCGTGCTGGTGGCCCGCAAGCACGGATGGCTCGCGCCCGGCTTCTTCATCGCGCGCGCGCTGTTCTATCTGCTGGTGTGGATCGTCGTGGGCGTCACGCTCCGGCGGGCGTCGCTGCGGCAGGACGCGGCCACCCCCGAGAGGGCCGCGGCGCTCGCGCGGCGCGACCGCCGCACGAGCGCGATCGGGCTCATCGCCGTCGGGCTCACGCTCACCTTCGCCGCCTTCGACTGGCTCATGTCGCTCGAGCCGGCGTGGTACTCCACCATCTACGGCGTGTACGTGTTCGCCGGCGGCTACCTCGCGGCGCTCGCGCTCATGGCCACGGTCGGTTGGCTGGCGTCGCGCCGCGGCGGCGCGCTCGACGACGCCGTGACGCCGGAGCACTTCGGAGCGCTCGGCAAGCTCCTGCTCACGTTCGTGATCTTCTGGGCGTACATCGCCTTCTCCCAGTACCTCATCATCTGGATCGGCGACCTGCCAGGAGACGTGTCGTGGTACGTGGTCCGCACGCGCGGCGGCTGGGGGGCGCTCGCGCTCGTGGTCGCGGCCGGACAGTTCGCGATCCCGTTCCTGCTGCTCCTCCCGCGCGCCCTCAAGCGGCACCCCGCGGTGCTCGGCGCGCTCGGCGCGTGGCTGCTCGCGATGCACGTGCTCGATGTGTACTGGCTCGTGCTGCCGGCGCTGGATCCCGCGGGCATCCGTGCGAGCTGGCTCGACGTCGCGGCGCTGCTCGGAATCGGCGGCGCCGCCACCGCCACGGCCGCGTGGCGCGCCAGGGGGCATCCACCGCTTCCCGTGCGCGATCCGTACGTGGAGCAGTCGATGCGCTACGTGGAGCCGTGATCCCCGGCGGCCGCGCCGGCACGCCGGGTCGCGGCGTGCCGGTGTGGCCCGTCACCGGCGCGGCGCCGGCGGCGCGAGGTCGCCCGGAGGCGCGGTGAGCGGCCCGCTCAACGTGCGCAGGAAGGCCACGAGCTGCCGCTGCTCTTCTTGCGTCAGGTGCAGGGGCTTCAGCTCGCTGCGCCCGAGCGGCGCGGCGGGCGCGGCGCTGTAGTGCGCCACCACGTCGGCGAGCGTCGCGAACTGGCCGGCGTGCATGTACGGCGCCCGATCGGCGACGTTGCGCAGCGATGGCGTCTTGTACGCGCGCATCAGCGCCGCCCCACGGGTGACGGCGAAGCGCAGCTCCTGGCAGTCGTCCGGCGTCGCATCGCTGTAGCGCCCCGTGCAGGCGAACTCGCTCGCGAGCGCCTGCCGCACGCCCACCGCGCGCCCGCTGTCGTACGGTAGCGCCACCGCGGGGAGGGGCACGCCGGTGTTGTGGAAGCTCTCGTCGGTGAACAGCGCTCCGTTGTGGCAGGTGGAGCAGTTGCCCTTGCCGATGAACAACCGCAACCCCGCTTCCTCGTCGCGCGTGAGCGCATCCTCGGGCGTGTGCGGCCGCCCGGCCAGCTCCGCGTCCACGTAGCGATCGAAACGGGAAGGCGCGAAGCGGATCCGCCGCTCGTACGCGGCGATCGCCTTGCCGATGTTCGCGTACACCCGGGTGATCTCATCGCGCCGCGCGGCCGGCATGCGCCTCCAGGCGCCGCGGCGCACGGTGTCCAGCACCGGCCCCGCGCGATCGGGGAGCCCTCGCAGATCCGGCAGCGGACCGAACACCGCCTCGTACTCGGCGCGGTAGGCGGCGGCGATCACGTGCGCGTACTGGGTGCGGTCGCCGCCATGCTCCACCGGGCTCTCGAGCGGGCCGAGCGCCTGCCCCCACTGGCTGTCCGCGCGGCCATCCCAGAACTGCCAGGGGCTGTGCGCGGTACCCGCCACGGGCATGGTGCGCCGCGCCGTGGTGCCCACCCCCTCGCCGAACGGCTTGCCATCCTGGAAGTCGTGCTCCGGCATGTGGCAGCTCGCGCACGATACCGTCCCCGTGCCGCTGAGCCGCGTGTCGAAGAACAGGCGGTGTCCCAGGCGTGCGGCGGCGCTGTCATCAGCGTACCGGTTGGAGGGATCCGCCGGCACCGGACCGAGGCTCGCGAGGGAGAGGGAGCGGAGCTGCTCGCGCTCCCGCGGCGTCCAGCGCGCGCGGGCGGAAGACGGAAAGTGCAGGGCGGCCGCGGAGATCGACACCAGCGCGAGCAGGCTGGCGACCACGGTGGCGACACGGGTGGGGCGCATGGGATGCACTCGGTCTCGATGTAGATGGCGGCCGTCAGAGATTCAGGTTGAACACGAGCGAGTCGTCGCCGGCGGCGGAGTGCACGTGGAACTTCATCACCCACCAGCCGGACATGCTGAACTTCACCCCCTCCACCAGGTGATCGCCGTTGCCGGCGTGCCGCGTGACCACCGGCTGCGTGGGGAGCCCGTGCCCGTGCTGGGGCATGCCGCCGTCGATGGTGATCTGCGCGTCGTCCACCGGCGTGCCGCTCGCCGTCTCCAGGTGGAACGTCCAGCGCTGCATGCGCCCCTGCGGGATGGGGTCGGCCTGCGGGCGGATCGTGCCGCGATACACGCCGGCGGCGCTGGTGCGCGTGCGAGAGTAGTCGAGATCACGGGGCGGCTTGGCGAACATCATGCAGCCGGCGATGAGGGCGACGGCGGCCGCCGCCACGCCCGTACGGGCGATCGAGCGAAGCACGCGCGCGCGGCGCGCGGTGAGGATCGAGTCGGTGGAGCGCATGAGAGCCTCGCGGTCGAATGGTCGGGAACGACGAGAGCCACGTCGTGTGGACGTGGCTCCAGGTTACGACCGGCGAGGCGTGCCAGCTTGAACGAAGCGGCTGGTCCCTTGAACGTAGCGGCTATTCGCTGCGCAGCGCCTCCAGCGGATCCACGCGGGCCGCGCGCCAGGCGGGGAGCGTCGCCGCCGCCGCGGCGACGGCCATGAGCACGGCGGCCACGCCGCCGAACACCACCGGGTCGCGCGCCGGCTCCTGGAAGAGCAGGGGAGCGACCCATCGCGCGCCGGCGAGCGCGATCGCGCCGCCGAGCAGCACCCCCACCGCCGCGAGGCGCAGCCCGCCCACGAGCACCAGGCGCACCACGTCCGCCGCTCGCGCGCCGAGCGCGACGCGCACGCCCATCTCGTGCGTCCGCTGCACCACGTCGTACGCCACCACGCCGTACAGACCGACGGCCGCCAGCGCGAGCGCGAGCGCGCCGAACACGGTGAACATCGTGGCGCCCACGCGCCACGAGCGCATCTCGCCGCCGATGACGTCGGAGAACGGCGTCACCGTCACGTACGAGGCGCCGGGCATCACGCGCTGGAGCCGGCGGCGGATCGCGTCGGCGTGCGCCGCGGCGTCGCCGCGCACGCGCACGAGCAGCCCGGTCTGGTCCGGATGGAATTGGTCCGACGACAGGTAGTAGTACAGCGATGGATCGTCGCCGAGGCTGTTGTTCTTGATGTCCTCGGCGATGCCCACCACGTACGTGCACGGCATCGTGTCCGCGCCCACCTTCACGCACTCGCCGATCGGATCGCGCGCCGGCCAGAGCGCACGCGCCATCGACTCGCTCACCACCATCGCGCGCGGCGCGCCGGCGACATCCCGCGCCTCGATTCCGCGCCCGCGCACGATGCGTGTCCCCATCGTCGCGAAGTAGTCCGGCGTGACCGCGTTCAGGTCGAACTCCCCGAGGCGGCGCACGGAGTCGATGCCGGCCACGTGCAGGTCGAGGTCCCACGTGCTCCAGAAGGGCACGCTCGTGTGCAGCGCCGCGTGCTCCACCTCGGGGATGCGCTCCGCCGCCGCCAGCAGGTCGCGCCGCAGCGTCACCGCCCGGGCGCTGTCCAGGTGCACGCCGCGCATGTTCGGCTCCACGAGGAGCACCGGCGTCACGTCGTAGCCGAGCCGCAGCGAGCGGACGTTGCGGAGGCTGCGCACGAAGAGCCCCGCGCCCACGAGCAGCACCACGGACAGCGCGCCCTGCATCACGAGCAGCGCGGCGCGGGCGCGCGAGCGATGGTACGTGCCCTCGCGCACACCGGCCTTGAGATCGCTCGCCAGCTCCACCCGGCCGGCGTGCCACGCGGGGGCGAGCCCGGTGAGCAATCCCGCCGCGAGCGCCGCGAGCCCCGTGAACAGGAGCGTCCGCCCATCGCCGAGCACCGAGGCTTCCGCCCCCTTCGGGAGGAACGCGGCGCGCAGCAGCGCGCCTCCCCACTGCGCCACCAGCACCCCGGCGACGCCGCCGAGCGCGGCGAGCAGCGCGCTCTCGAGAAAGAGCTGCGAGAGCAGACGGGCGCGCGACACCCCGAGCGCCAGCCGCACCGCGATCTCCCGCCGCCGGCGCAGGGCACGCGCGAGCAGCAGGTTCGCCACGTTCGCGCAGGCGATGAGCAGCACGAGCAGCGCCATCCCGCCCACCAGCCTCGCCACCTTGCCCAGGCTGCTCTGATTCGGCCCGCGCTCGTCGAGGATGGATGCCGCGATGGCGTGGGGACGCGCGATGGCCACCGGCTGGCGCTCCGAGCCCGCGGCCGCCTCCGCCTCGTAGCTGCGCCGGAAAGCGTCGGTGAGGTCGGCGGTCGCCGCCGCGAGCGTCACCCCCGGCTTGCGCTGCACGAGCATCTCCGCCCAGGTCCAGTGGTACGTCGACCACCACTGCTCCCCGTGGAGGCGAATCTCGATGGTGCCCGCGTAGGAGGAGATGGGGATGAACGCCACCGGCGGCTTGCTCGGCCAGAGCCCCACGAAGCCGCGCGGCGCGACGCCGATGATCGTGTACACCGTGGCGCCGATGCGCAGCGTCGCGCCGAGCACGTCGGGGCGGCCGCCGAAGCGCGTCTGCCACAGGCCGTAGCTCAGCACGGCCACCGGCGTTCCCGACGGCGGCTGGTCCTCGCGGGCGGTGAAGTAGCGGCCGAGCGCCGGCGGCGCATCGAAGAAGCCAAAGAAGCCGGCGCTCACGATCCCCACCTGCATCTCGCGCGCCTCGTCCCCCGTGCCGATCGCCAGCGCGCGCTCGGTCACCTCGGCGGTGCGGTCGAAGGACCGCGTGTCGCGGGTGAGGTCCACCCATCGCGCGTACTGCACGCCGCCGTTCGCCACCTCCTTGCCGCGGTAGGTGGTGGCGAGATAGACGCGATGGGTGCGCGCCGGCGCGGCGAGCATCGGCGGGGGGCGGAAGAGCAGGCGGTCGACCACGGAGAAGATGGCCGCGTTGGCGCCGATGCCCAGCGCGAGCGTGAGCACCACGGCGGCGGTGAAGCCCGGCTCGAGGCGCAGCCGCCGCGCGGCGTAGCGCAGGTCGCGCCAGATGCCGTCCAGCCACTCGCCGCGACGGCGCGCGCCGACGGTGTCGCGGTCGATCGCGGCGAGCGCCACGCGCGTCCGCTCCACATCGCCGAAGCGGCGCGCCGCCTCGCGGCGCGCGGCGTCGGGGGACATCCCGCGCGCCATCAGCTCGCGCGTCGACATCTCGAGGTGGAACGCCAGCTCGTCTTCGACCGCGTGGTCCACGTCCTGCGCGCCGCGGTCCAGGCGGAAGAGCCGCCGCACGCCAGGGATGCGCGCCATGTCAGGCCCCCTGGGCGGCGAGGATCTTGGAGACCGCGCTGGCGTAGCGCGTCCACAGTGCGGACTTGGCGCGGAGCTGCCGCCGGCCGGCGGCGGTGAGCTGGTAGAACTTCGCCCGGCGGTTGTTCTCCGACAGCCCCCATTCGCTCTCGAGCCAGCCGCGCTGCTCCATGCGATGCAGGGCGGTGTAGAGCGCGCCCTCCTCGATCTGCAGGTCGTCGTCGCTGGTGTCGCGGATCCATCGCGCCGCGGCGTAGCCGTGCATCGGCCCCCAGGCGAGCGTCTTGAGGATCAGCAGGTCGAGCGTCCCCTGGAGGAGATCGAGATCGGCGGGCATCGGCGTTCCCCTGAGCGTTTGATGGGAACGGTACGACGGTGCCGTCGGACTGTCAACTCGGAGGCCGGGGATCGCCTCCGGTCGTTATCATTGAGGAGCCGGGGACGGCATCGCGCCGCCCGCGAGCCCGGCCGTGGCGAGCCGTGCCGGCGCGGACCATCCGGACCTCACACCGTGGGTAGCCCGAGGATGAAACAACCGTACACCGAATACCGAGACACTCCACTGTGGGCAGCGGTGGAGCGCGTGCTGGCGGATCTCGAGGCGAGCGGTGAGGTCGCCATCACGACCGCGCCAGAGTACGTGATCGGCTACGTCTGCCGGGAGCTCGCCGCGAAGAAGGTGGTGGCGGGGGATGCGCTCGTGGCGGAGCCGGAGCTGGGACTGTAGGCGGATCGCAGGTGACGCGCAGGAGAGCGCACGGCGCACCGCTGTTGCGGATCGGGTGCACGTGCGCTAAGCTTCATACATCGATACACGCGCTCAGCGCGTGGACAAGTTCCGACGGATTCAGGGGCCTGCCGATGCGAGCAGGCCTTTTTTCGTTCCGTCCCGGCCACCATCTGGTGGCACCCGGCGTGAGGGAGATCACGAGCACGTCGTCGTCGGTTCGTACTGCATCGGTTCTCGGACCCGTGCTCCGGCCACGGCACCAATCAGAACTCAGGAGTCACACGATGCGTACGACCGGAACCGTGAAGTGGTTCAACGATGCGAAGGGCTTCGGCTTCATCACACCCGCGAACGGTCAGAAGGACTGCTTCGTCCACCATTCGGCGATCCAGGGGAACGGATTCAAGACGCTGGCCGAGGGCGAGTCCGTGGAGTTCGACGTCGTGCAGGGGCAGAAGGGGCCCGCGGCGGAGAACGTGACGCGGGTGAGCCGCTGATCTCGTCGTTTTGCTCATCTCTGCCGTCGTGGGGGGGGGGGGGGGGGGGCCGGGCCGGGGGGGGGGGGGGGGGGGGGGGGGGCGCGGGCGCGCCGCCGGCGCCCCCGTCGTCCCGTGTCCTCGGCGCCCCCCCCCCCCCCCCCCCCCCCCCCCCCCCCCCCCCCACGACGGTGAGCAGGGCGCTGGCCGGCGGGACTCGCGTCCGCCAGCCGGCGCCCGTCTGTTTCCCGGGGTGCACGACTCGACACGAGGGGCGTCACCTTGCAGCAGCATGCCGCCGTTCGACGCCCGGGCACCCGAGGCTGTCCGGCGGCAGCATCTCTCCCATCGGGAGGCGTCATGATCTCCAGCACGCCCGGCGAGCGTCTCGCCGATGACCGCGACAGGATGGAACGCCAGCCCTTCCTCGCCACGCACCGCGCGCTCGCCGTCTGCACCCGCGAGCTCGGGCGCCTCTGCGACGAGGTCGTGCAGGGGGCGCAGGCGCTGCACGGCACGAGCGCCGGGGAGCTCCTGGAAGTGCGCCAGTCTCCGGGGCGCTGCATTGTGCAGTTCGGGCCTGTGGCGCTCACCGTGGCGTGGCTCCGGAGCACGCTCGACACGGTAGCGGACGGCGAGCTTCTCGCGATCGTCTGGCGCGGCACGGTCGCGCCGCGCCGGGTGCCCCTACCGGAGCGGTCGCCGGCGAGCCAGGCACCGCGCGCGGCCACGGCGCTCTGGGAGGAAGTCCTCACCGCGGTCGCCACGGACGAGGAGAGCTGGCGCTGGCAGTCGGGGAACGCCATCGCGGAGAGTCGTTCCTCCACGGAGCTCGCCGCGCAGTTCGTGGCGCGTCTCGGCGCCGCACACGCGGAGTGCCAGCCGATGTGATGAAATCGCGCTCGGGACACGCGCCGCTCCGCCGAAGGGGGAGCGGCGGCGCGCGAGCGCCGATGCGCCCTGACGTGCTCCTGACACGATCGCCGTTGCCGATCGGTACCGTGCCCGCGCGCGCCGTGGCATCATTCCCGGGCGCCGTCCGGGCGCGATCGCCTGACGATGCGCGACTGCCATTCAACGGGAGAGCCGAATGATCGGAAGCATCTCGCGGTGGGTCGTGTGTGCCTGCCTCGCGCACGGCGCGGGCGCGACGTGGCTCCAGCCGGGCGCCGCCGCCGCCCGCGAGCGGGCGGCCGTCGACTCCGCTCACCCGGCCCCCGAGGGGCCGCTGGCGAGCGCGCGCCCCGCGGACGGACTGCACCGCTTCGTGATCCGGCAGATGCGCGACGGGGACAGCACGTGGACGACCGCCGGCACCATGATGGTGACGAAGGCCACGCTCGCCGAGCCGTCGGGGGCTGTCGTGCGCCGCGTCATCGTGTACGACTACGGCGCGCGCGGCCGCGTCGTGGACACCACGCGCTCGGTGGCGGCCACGCTCGCTCCGGTCGCGGAGCGCACGTACAAGCCGTCGGGAATCATCACGCTGGACTTTGCCGGCCGGGTGGTGACCGGCGCGATGGGCGCCGCCACGGCGCCGAAGGCCATCCGCGACTCGCTCACCGCGCCGGCGTTCAACTCCACGGATCTGGATCTCATCGTGCGCTCCCTCGAGCTGCGCGAAGGGCTGCGCGCGCGCCTGCCGCTGTACGACCCTGAGTTCGGCGGGTTCCGCTACGCCACGGTCGAGGTGGAGCGGGACCGCGCCGCGCGCGGGGCGCCGTCCGCGGGGGACGTGTGGGTGATCGTGCTGCACGACACGCGCGTGCAATCCACCTACCGCGTGAACGGGACGACGCGCGCGCTGCTCGGCATCCACGTGAGCGTGCCGGAGCGACACGTGACCTACGACATTGCGCCAGAGGAGTGATTCGCGGAGGTCCCGGTGCGGGATGACCACGACCTGATCGCGCGCGCCTACGCGGCGTTCAACGCGCGCGACATCGACGGCGCGCTGTCGGCGATGCACCCCGACGTGGAGTGGGCGAATGGCATGGAGGGAGGCTTCGTGCACGGCCACGCCGCCGTGCGCGACTACTGGACGCGCCAGTGGCGCATGATCGATCCGCACGTGACGCCGGTCGCGATCGAGCATGCGGGAGAGGGGCGGACGGTCGTGCACGTGCACCAGGTGGTGCGCGATCTGGAGGGGCGAGTGCTCGCCGACCAGATGGTGGATCACGTGTACACGATCGAGGGTGGGCTCGTGCGGCGCATGTGCATCGAGCCCCCCGGCCCGGAGGCGCTGGAGTAACCGGCGGCCGGGAGTCTCGCGTGACACGAGGTGGCGCGCGCCCGCGCGCACGCCCGCCTACTCCAGCATCATCGTCTCCTCGTCGCGAAGGGAGACCCGGTGCCCGAAGCGCCGGCACTCGCGATCCAGGACGCCGCGCAGCCAGTCGCGGTCCACCGCCGACGGGCGACAGAGCCGGAATCCGTGGATTCGCATCGGCACGAGCGCGAGGCGTCGCAGCTCGCCGGTGGCCGCATCGAGCGTGGGGAAGTACATCAGCACGAGGTCGCCCCGGTAACGCTCGTGACCCTCGATCCCCTCGTAGTCGTTCAGGAAGTCGCCACAACCGTAGAGGATCGGCCGCCCGCGATGAATCTCGATCGCCTTCGGGTGGTGCGACGAGTGGCCGTGCACCACATCCACTCGCGCGCGGTCGATCAGGGCGTGCGCGAAACGGCGGTGCGCGGATGGAACGTCGAATCCCCAGTTGCCTCCCCAGTGCACGGAGGCGACGACGATGTCGCCAGGGAGTCTGGCCGCGTCCACCAGCCGCGCGATGCGGTCGGCGGTCCGCTCCGAGAAGTCGGCGATCAGGTGAACGCCGGGGCGCCCTTCGCCCGCGCTCCATTCGGCGGGGATGCCGCTGTCCTCCGCGCCGAAGGCGAACACCAGCACCCGCCTCGCGCCGGCGACGCCGAGCACGGCGGGCGCCTCCGCCCCGGCGAGATCGCGCCCCGCGCCCGCCACGCGGATCCTCGCCCGCTCGAGCGTCTCCAGCGTCTCCAGGAGGCCGGCGTCTCCCCAATCCAGTACGTGATTGTTGGCGAGGACGCAGCAGTCGATGCGCGCCGCCTCGAGCACGGCGACGTTCCCCGGATGCATGCGGTAGTTGATCCCCTTCGGCTCGGCGAGCTCGCTGGTGGTGATGCTGGTCTCGAGATTGATGATCCGCGCGTGAGGGCGCTCGCGCTCGAGCACGGCGAGCGCGTCCCCCCACACGTAGCCGGGCGCGACGGGGCGGGGGATCGCCCCGCACGCGCGCTCCGCCAGAGCCACGTAGTCGCCGGCGGAGGTGACCACGGGCTCGTACAGGCGCGGCGGACAGGAGCACGGAAGGACCTGGTCCACGCCGCGCCCCGTCATGACATCGCCGCAGAGAAAGAGCGTCACCGCATTCGCGTCAGCCATGAGGGGCATCGGTCGGCACCGCATCCGGGGCGCGCTCGCGCACGGCGGCCGCGGAGGGCGGCACGGCTGCCGGCGCGGCGGATGTCGGGGTGACCGCCACCGGGAGCGTGAAGCTGAACACGCTCCCCGGGCCGGGGCCGGAGTCCACCCAGATCGCGCCGCGGTGCGCGCGCACGACCTCGCGCGCGATCGCGAGCCCGAGGCCGGTGCCACCCGCCGCATCCGCTCTCGTCAGACGCACGAAGCGGTCGAAGATGCGCGATTGCTCCTCCACGGGGATCCCCACGCCGTCGTCGACCACGGAGAACTGCACGAAGCGTCCCACGTGATCCGCCGAGACGAGCACGTGCCCACCGGCACCGGTGTAGTGCAGGGCGTTGCCGATGAGGCTGGCGAGCACCCCCGCGATGCGCTCCGCATCGGCCGACACGTCGGGAAGACTCTCCGGCAGATCGACGGCGAGCTCCACGCCGCGCTCCTCCGCGTCGCGCCGGAATCGGGCGACCGTGCCCTCTACCAGCGGTGCGGTGTGGACCGGACCGACGGCGAGGGGGAGGCGCCCCGCCTCCAGGCGCGCGAGATCCAGCAGGTCGTCCACGAGCGCGCGGAGCCGCGCCACATCATCCTCCGCCGCGGCGAGCACGCGGCGAGCATCGACGGACGACGCCGCTCCCGTGCCGCCCTCCCGCAGCGCGCCCAGCCCCGCCGTCAGGCTCCGGAGCGGCCCCTCCAGCTCGCGGGATGCGACGGCGACGAACTCGCTCTTCAGGCGGTCCATCTCCTCGAGCTCCCTGATGCGGCGCGTCTCCTCCGCCAAGCGGGCACGCTCCATCGCGGCGGCGATCTGGTTGACGGCGGTCTCCAGCAGGTGGAGCTGCTCCGGCGCCCGCAGGCGATCAGGATCGGCGGGGCGGATCCACAGCACACCCAGCGCGCTCTCGGCGGCCGCGAGGGGGATGTACAGCGCCGGCGCGTCGCCGAACGTGCCCGTGCCGAGTCCGGCCATCCGATGGTTGGACGCGACCCACTGGAGCGCCGGGTACTCCGACGGATCGGGAACCGGGGCGTCTCCTTCCTCCCAGCGCCGGAGCACTCCGGCGGCGTCCGGAAGGAGCACGGTCACCGCGCCATCGAACGCGGCGCCGAGCCGCGGCAGCGCGAGCCGCAGCATCGCATCCACGTCGGCCATCTGCACCAGGTCGCGGCTCAGGTCGTACAGGAACGCCGTCCGCCACTCGCGCTCGCGCGCCGTCATCCCCTGTTGCCGCAGGCGCGCCGTGAGCGTGCCGATCACCAGCGCCACCACGAGCATGACGCCGAACGTCACCAGGTACTGCGTGTCGGAGACGCCGAAGGTGAGGTGGGGGGGGACGAAGAAGAAGTCGAACGCCGCGACGCTCACCACGGCGGCCAGCACCGCCGCGCGCCGACCGAAGCGGACGGCCACGAGCACCACCGCCAGCAGGTACACCATCACCACGTTCGTGCGCTCGAAGTGGCGGTACATGACCGCCGCCACGCCGGTCGCGAGCGCCACGGCGAGCAGCCCCCAGCCGTATCCGGCCCGGCTCGCGGGACGCCGCGCGCGTCGCGCGGCCGGCCGCGCGGCGCGCTCCTCGTCCTCGCCGGTGATCACGTACACGTCGATCCCGCCGCTGCCGCGCACGATGTCATCGTGGAACGAGAGGCCGAGCAGGTCGCGCCATCGCGAATGCGTCGGCTTGCCGACCACGATCTTCGTCACGTTGTGCGTGCGCGCGTAACCGAGGAGCTCGGCCGCCGCGCTCGCGCCGCTCCCGGTGATGGTGCGGGCGCCCAGCTCCTCCGCCAGGCGAAGCGTCTCCCACACCCGGTCGCGGTCCGCCTGCGGCCAGTGCTCGTACGCGTGCGTCTGCACGAAGATCGCCGTCCATTCCGCGCCGAGCCGGTCCGCCATCCGCTTGGTGGCGCGCACGAGCCGCTCGCTCGACGGCGCCGGCCCCACGCCCACCAGCAGCCGCTCGCGCACGG
This sequence comes from uncultured Gemmatimonadota bacterium, assembly GCA_946479015.1. The sequence continues at coordinate 25,329 of CAMLEQ010000009.1, forward strand.
GCCAGGTCTCCGCCGCCGCGTGCGCGCGACGGTAGATCTCCATCTGCCGCTCCACGCGATCGGCCGTGCGAAGGAGGGCGAGCTGGCGGAGCGCGATGAGGTTCCCCTTGCGGAAGAACCGCTCCATGGCGCGCTCCGCCTGCTCGGGCAGGTAGACCTTGCCCTCGCCGAGGCGCGCGAGCAGCTCCTCCGGGGGGAGGTCGATGAGCTCCACCTCGTCGGCCATCTCGAGCACCGAGTCCGGCACGGTCTCGCGCACGCGCACGCCCGTGATGCGGGTCACCACGTCGTTCAGGCTCTCGATGTGCTGGACGTTCAGCGTGGTGTACACGTCGATCCCCGCCGCGAGCAGCTCCTCCACATCCTGCCACCGCTTCTCGTGACGCGACCCGGGCACGTTCGTGTGCGCGAGCTCGTCCACGAGGAGGATCCGCGGGCGGCGCGCGAGCGCTGCATCGAGATCGAGCTCGGTGAGCACCACCCCCCGGTGCTCGCTCCGCCGTCGAGGAAGGATCTCGAGTCCGGAGAGCAGCGCCTCCGTCTCCCTGCGGCCGTGCGTCTCCACGAGCCCGACCACTACGTCGTCCCCCGCACGCCGCCGCTCCTGCGCCGACTGGAGCATCGCGTACGTCTTGCCGACGCCGGCGGTCGCGCCGAAGAAGACCTTCAGGCGCCCGCGCTTGCGCTCCGCGGCCGCCGCCTCCGACTGGATGATGGCGAGCAATGCTTCCGGATCGGGACGACCGCGCTCGGACATCGCGTTCCTCTCAGAAGAGCAGGGCGGCGCTCAGCGCGAACGTCGTCTGAGCCTTCCTGCCCCCGAACGCCTGGATCGACGACCGGTCCCACCGCACCTCGGGGCGCACGAGTGCGTGGGGCCATACGCGCAGGTTCAACGTGCCCGTCGCGCTGCCGAACCGCTGGCCGGTGTTGGCGGGGAAGGCGGTCGCGCCGCTCGTGCGCGCGCCATCGCGGTCGTCCACGTAGTCGCCGCGCAGCGCGAGCTGCACCGCGCCCGCGACGTCGTAGGTCGCCCACAGGCCGCCGCCCCACCACTGGGCATCCCGCGTCGGATCCGGCAGCGCGGCGTTGGCGCGCTCCCGGCCGTAGTCGCCCTGGATCCACAGGTGCAGCGCGCTCGCGAGCTTCCGGTCGAGCAGCAGCTCGCCGCCGTAGCGGGGAGCGCCGTCGTTCCCCGGCTGCTCGGGGCCCCAGTACCCGATGAGGGCGATGGCGCCGAGTGTGTCGGGGTAGAGGCCGACGCGCCCCATGAACGACTTGGCGCGGTTGTCGTCCTGCACCACGTCCCAGCCGTTGGAAAGGCGGAGTTGCACGTCCAGCCGGCGAGAGAACCTGTGCTCCACGCTCACGCCCGTGGCGGTGAAGTTCTCCACGAAGATGAACTGATTCCCCTCCGACCAGTTGGGGTTTGCCGGGTCCTCGATGACCTCGACCCCCATGAGAGTCGCCATCTTCCCCACCTTCACCTGAACGCCGTTCCCGTCCGTGGTCGGGATGTTCAGCGTGACGTAGAGCTGCGTGATGTCCCCCTGGGCGCCCAGGTCGAGCCCGCGCGACTGGATCACGCTCGCGTTCTGCCCGAACAGTACGCGCGTGTGCACTCCGGCATCCCACCTCGTGGCGTCGTAGGGCCGGTCGAGGACGAGCTCGAGTGCGTTGAGCATGAACTGATCGCTGTAGCGATCGTAGAGCCGGCCGGTGATCACGCGGGTCCCCGGCGCCGCCGCCGTCGGCGCGTTCGCCGAAGTGGAGTAGACGTAGGAGCCCTCGGCGTAGCCGCTCAACGTGAGGCCCCGCAGCGCGGTGATGAGCGCGCTCGGCGCTGGCGTGGTGTCCGCCGCCGCGGGACGGGGGAACGCCGAATCCAGCGCGATGTTGAGGAGCAGGACGTTCACCCGCGGTTCGCCGAGGATGCCGAACTGCCGTCCCTCGATGTGCCGATCGACCAGCTCGCGCACCGCCGCCGAGTCCGCGCCGCGGGCGCGCGCCACGCGTGCCACTTGCAGGAACGCGTTGGCCGGCGAGATGTGCGGGTCGAGCCCAGACCCCGACGCGGTCACCATGTCGGACGGGATCTGCCCTTTCACCGCGCCATCCTCGCGCACCACACTGTCCACCCTGGGTGCGATGAGCGAGTCCGCGAGCCTGGCGCTCGTGGGCCCGAGGTTCGTCCCGGCGGAGAGCGTGTCGTCGTACCCGGCGCCGGCGGCCGACGGACGCGGATGGAAATAGTACGGGGCGGTGAAGGGCTGCCCGATGAGCGAGCTCCCCACGACACGGCCGTTCACCGTCACCAGCGAGCCGTTCGCCTGGCGCGGAAAGAGCAGCTGCGCGAGCCCGGTCACGACGCCGGGGTAGATGAGACCCGTGATGACGCACAGCACCAGCGTCATCACGATGGCGGGGCGGAATTGGCGGCGAAGCATGGTCACACCAGTCGTAGGGAGACGAGCAGCACGTCGATGACCTTGATGCCGACGAAGGGCAGCAGGAGCCCGCCGAGGCCGTACACGAGCAGGTTGCGGCGCAGGATCACCGCCGCGGGGGCCGGCCGGTACGTGACACCGCGAAGCGCGAGCGGGATGAGGGCGATGATGATGAGCGCGTTGAAGATCACGGCGCTCAGGATCGCCGAGGCGGGGGAGTGCAGTCGCATCACGTTCAGCGCGTCCAGCACCGGGTAGGTCGCGAGGAACATCGCCGGAACGATCGCGAAGTACTTGGCCACGTCGTTCGCGATCGAGAACGTGGTGAGCGCGCCGCGCGTCATGAGGAGCTGCTTCCCGATCTCGACCACCTCGATGAGCTTGGTCGGGTTCGAGTCGAGATCGATCATGTTCCCCGCCTCCTTCGCCGCCTGGGTGCCGGAGTTCATGGCCACGCCCACGTCCGCCTGCGCGAGCGCCGGCGCGTCGTTCGTGCCGTCGCCGGTCATGGCCACGAGCCGGCCACCCGACTGCTCCCGCTTGATGAGCGTCATCTTCTCCTCGGGCGTCGCCTCGGCGAGGAAGTCGTCCACCCCCGCTTCCTGCGCGATCGCCGCCGCGGTGAGCGGGTTGTCGCCGGTGATCATCACGGTGCGGATCCCCATCGCGCGGAGCCGGTCGAAGCGCTCGCGAATCCCCCCCTTCACCACGTCCTTCAGGTGCACGACGCCGAGCACGTGCGGCGTGCCGTTGTCCTGCTCGGCGACGACGAGCGGCGTCCCCCCCTGGCGGGCGATGCGCTCGACGATGGGCGCGAGGTCGCCCGGCACCTCGCCACGGTGCTCCCGGACCCAGCGCGCGACGGCGTCGCTGGCTCCTTTGCGGAGGTGCAGCTTCCCCATGTTCACTCCGCTCATGCGCGTCGTGGCCGAGAAAGGCACGAACTCCGCCTCGTGCCGCTCCCCGGCGACCCCGTCCCCGCCGCCGGTCATCACCAGCGTCCGCCCCTCGGCGAGCGCGCGACCGCGGATGCCGAACTTCTCCTTCGCCAGCACGACGATGCTCCGCCCTTCGGGGGTCTCGTCGGGGAGCGAGGCGAGCTGCGCGCGATCCGCCAGCCGCTCGACCGACACGCCGGGGACGGGGATGAACTCCACCGCCTGTCGGTTGCCGAGCGTGATCGTCCCCGTCTTGTCGAGCAGGAGCGTGTTGACGTCTCCCGCCGCCTCCACCGAGCGACCACTCATCGCGATCACGTTGTGCTGGATGAGCCGGTCCATCCCCGCGATGCCGATGGCG
>CAMLEQ010000010.1 GCA_946479015.1 uncultured Gemmatimonadota bacterium
GGGGGGGGGGGGGGGCCGCCCCCCCCCCCCCCCCCCCGCCCACGTTGGTGGGGGGCGCGCGCCGCAGGCGCCGCCCCGCGCTCCTTTCCCGTGTCCCGCTTCCCGCTTCCCGAGTCCCGAGTCCCGCCCATTGACGCTCTCACCCGCCGAATGTACCATATGGTACATGAAACCCGTCATCGTTTCCGTGGACGTGCCCGACTCCCGCGACGTGGTCTACGACCTCCTGGCCGTCACCGCCGCGCACGAGTCGTTCACCGACCACATGATGAAAGATTGGAGCTGCTCGGGGCCCGAGCGCGGCGTCGGCTCGAAGGCGCACGTGACCGTGGTGATGGGCGGACGGCGCGAGCCGGCCGACATCGAGGTCGTCGAGGACTCGCCACCCTGGCGCATCGTCGAGCGTAACGTGAGCGCGGGGGGGCGTCGCGTGGGCACGGGCACGTACGTGCTGGACGAGCTGCCGAACGGCGGCACGCACGTGACCTTCACCTATGCGTGGGAGCGCGCGCCGCTCATCGAGCGCCTCATGTCGCCTCTCGTGCGCCGCGTCATGCGCGGCGGGCTCCAGACCGGGATGAAGCGCCTCGCCGAGCAGCTCGAGCGGCGGCGGCGCGGCGCCGGTGCCGGCGCCGCCGCGGCCCGGCGATGAGCACCGAGAGCGTCGAGCCGCTGCGCATCTTCGTCGCGGGGGCCACCGGCGTCATCGGCGTGCGCCTCGTGCCGCTGCTGGTCGCGGCGGGGCACACCGTGGCAGGGATGACGCGCACCGCGGCCAAGGCGGGCGCGCTGCGCGCGCTCGGCGCCGAACCGGTGGTCTGCGACGTCTACGACGCCGAGGCGCTCACCGCGGCCGTCGTCGCCTTCGCGCCGCAGGCGGTCATCCACGAGCTCACCGATCTGCCTGACGATGCGGCGCAGATCGCGGCCGGGCGCATGGCCAACGCGCGCATCCGGCGCGAGGGGACGCGGAACCTGCTCGCCGCGGCGCGCGCGGCGGGGGCGAGACGGTTCCTGGCGCAGAGCGTGGCGTGGCCGCTGACCGGCGACGGCGCCGCCGCCGTCCAGGAGCTCGAGAACACGGTGCTCCAGGCGGGGGGCGTGGTGCTGCGTTACGGGCAGTTCTACGGCGAAGGCACCTACCATCCCGACACGCTCCCGCCGCCGCGGGTCCACGTGGACGAAGCGGCACGGCGCACGGCCGAAGCGCTGTTCGCGCCGTCGGGGATCGTGACGGTCGTGGACCCCGAGACGGACGCGGTGTGAGCCGCCCGGAGCCACGCGTGACCACACGCGGCCAGCAGTCCAGGGAGCAGTTGCTGGCCCGAGCCGTCGACTACGTCGCGCGCGAGGGGGTCGCCGATGTGAGCCTGCGCCAGCTCGCGACCGAGCTCGGCACCAGCCACCGCATGCTGATCTACCACTTCGGCTCGAAGGAGGGGCTGCTGGCGGCCGTGGTGAAGGAGGTGGAGCGCCGGCAGCGCGAAGCGCTCGCCGAGCTGCGGCTCGATCCGTCGATGCCGCCCGCGGAGATCGGCCGGCGGATGTGGCGGCGCTTCGCCGATCCCGAGATGTGGCCGCTCGAGCGGCTCTTCTTCGAGCTGTACGCGCGGGCGCTCCAGGGGCGCGAGCATACCGGCGACTTCCTGCGCGGCGCGATGGAGCCGTGGCTCGAGCAGCTCACCGAGCTGCACCGCTCGTGGGGGGCGCCGCGCGCGACGGCGCGCGCGCAGGCGCGGCTGGGCATCGCCGTCGCCCGCGGGCTGCTCCTCGACCTGCTCGCCACCGGCGACCGGCGCGGAGTCGATCAGGCGATGAAGCTGTTCGTCGACCTGGTCGAGCGGGAACAGGGGCGGGAGGGGACCGACGGGGAGTGATCTCGCGTCGTCCTACCGTCCCGCGAGCACCCGCGAGTAGACGTCGCGGTCGACGTTCCCTCCGGTGAGCACCACCGCCACGCGGCGGCCGGCGATGCGGTCGCGCTCCTGGAGCGCCGCGGCCAGCGCCGCCGCTCCCGCGCCCTCGGCCACGTTGTGCGTGTCGGAGAAGAGGACGCGCATCGCCTCCTCCACCTCGGCGTCGGTGACCGTCACCACGCGGGACACGCGATCCTGCATCAGCGCGAGCGCGGTCGGGTCCGGCGTCCGGCACGCCATGCCATCGGCGATGGCGGTGGTCGCCTCGTGCGAGATGGGCTGCCCGGCGGCGAGAGAGAGCGCGTAGGCCGGCGCCGCCGCCGAGACCACCGCCACGACCTCGCTGGCGAGACCGAGCGCCTCGCGCGCGGCGAGCACGCCGCACACGCCACTCCCCAGCCCCACGGGCACGTACACCGCATCGAGCGGAGGCGCGCCCTCGAACAGCTCCAGCGCGTACGTCGCCACGCCCGCCACGAGCATCGGATGGAACGACGGCAGCATGTGCCAGCCACGCTCCTCCGCCATGCGCGCGGCGGCTTCCCGCGCCGCCTGGAAGTCGCGCCCCTCCTCCACCAGCTCGACGCCGAGCGCGCGCATCGCCGCGTTCTTCTCGCGGCCGTTCCCCTCCGGTACCACCACCGCCGCGCGAAGCCCGTGGCGGCGCGCCGCGAAGCCAATGGACTGGCCGTGGTTCCCGCGCGTCGCGGTCACCAGCCCCGCGATCCCCGGCGTGGTGCGGTGGATGTGATCGGAGTACACGAGACCGCCGCGCACCTTGAAGGCGCCCACGGGGGTGTGATTCTCGTGCTTCACCCACACCTCGGCACCCACGCGCGCCGAGAGGAGGGGCCACGCGTACTGCGGGGTAGGGGACAGCGCCGCGTACACGACGTCGCGGGCGCGCCCGAGATCGGCCTTCGATGGCAGCTCGCTCATGCGGGAAGGATGCCGCCGGTGCCGCGAACGCGGTAGCGGTCGCGCGATGACGCGCGGGCCGGCGTCGCTCAGCGCCCGATCTCCCGCTTCACGAAGCCGATGATCTCCGCGTTCACCTCCGCCGGTCGCTCCTGCTGCGTCCAGTGGCCGCAGTCCGGGAGGAACACGATCCGGCGCAGGTTCGGCACGGCCGCGATCATCGGATCGAACTGGCCGAACACCACCGCGGGATCCCGCTTTCCACCCACGAACAGCGTGGGCTGGTGGATGATGCTCGCGCCGAGCTGCGGCAGCTCGCGCCAGTCGCTGTCCGCATTCCGATAGTAGCTCAATCCCCCGCGAAAGCCGCTCCGCCTGAACGCGGTGGCGTAGCGGTCGAGGTCCCGCCGCGACAGCCATGGCGGTAGCTGCCGCGGCTCGGGCATCCCGTCGAGCACTCCGGCGCTGGCCGGCTTCCCGGTGAAGAGATACTGGAGCAGTCCCTCCGGCGCCTCGGCGGACAGCGCGAAGTAGAAGCGACGGAGCGAGTCCTCGGGATCGCGTCCGAGCTCGGCCTCGGCGACTCCCGGTCTCTGGAAGTAGTCGAAGAACGAGAAGTGGCTCGCTGAGAATCGCGCGATGGCGGTCGTCGGTGGCTCCTTGGTCCGCGCGTGGTACGGCACGCTCAGCGCGACGAGGCTCGCGATGCGATCGGGATGCAGCTGCACGCACGCCCAGGCGACGTTCGCGCCCCAGTCGTGGCCGACCAGCACGCAGCGCTCGGCGCCGATGGCGTCGAGCAGCCCAACGATGTCCGCCGTCAGCTCGCGCATCGAGTACGCGCCCACGTTCGCCGGGGCATCCGTGTCGCCATAGCCGCGGAGGTCCGGGGCGATGGCGTGGAAGCCCGCGGCCGCGAGCGCGGGGAGCTGATGGCGCCACGAGTACCAGGTCTCGGGGAAGCCGTGGAGGAGCACGACGGGATACCCTCGCCCCGCCTCGGCGATGTGCATGTGGATCCCGTTGGTCGCGAGGCGCCGATGACGGATCTCCGGGGTGGCGGACGTGTCGGCGGTGCGGGACAGAGCGCGCCCGCTGCCGAGCGCGAGGCTCGCGCCCGCGAAAGCAGAGGACTCCAGGAACTGGCGCCGCGAGCAGACGGGCAGCGCGTGGTCATTATCTCCATGATGATCGTGTATCGGCTGCATGTACTTCACTCCTTCACGTGATCGGTGGAGAGATTGCCCCGCCCGAGCCAGCGACCGGGCCAACCGGGGAGGAGCAATCCGCTGGCGCAGGCCACGAGGGTTACCCAGAACGTCAGCATGTACGCGTGCCGAAGTCCCGTCAGGCGGTCGGAGCAGGCCCCGGCGAGCACGGTGGACAGGATCGCCACGCCGAGTGCCTGTGCGATGAAGCGCGTCGAGCTCACCAGCGACGAGCCGCGCGCCATCCGGGCCCGCGGCACGGCGCCCATCGCGGTGGTGAACGTCGCCTGCATGATGAGACCGATCGCGAGCCCACGCTCCGCCATGAGCACGAGGATGTGGGACGTCGGCGTCGATGCCCCGAGGTGCGCCAACGCCCAGGCGTTCCGGAGGAGAACCGCGCAGCCGGTGCCCACGAGGACGCGCGGCCCGATCTCGTCGTACAATCGCCCGGCGATGGGGCTCACGATGCCGGATGCGATCGCGAGAGGCAGGAGGATCATGCCGGATGCGAGCGCCGTGCGCCCTCGCAGCGCCTGCAGGTAGACCGGCATCAGGAACTCCGCGCCGAACAGCGCGATCACGGCCACCCAGCCGGCGACGTTGGCGGTGAGGAAGGTGCGGTCCTGGAAGAGCCGCAGATCGAGGAGCGGATCCGCGGCGCCGCGAGCCTCGGCGATCGCGAACACGACGAGGACGGCGGCCCCGGTCGCGAGCGGCGCCAGCACGGTCGCCGAGCGCCAGCCCTCGCGCGCGGTGGTGGAGGCGCCGTAGAGCACGCACCCGAACCCGATCACCACCGCGCCGATGGCGACCGGGCTCAGTCGCGCGGGGCGGTGGTCACCATGCCCCCGCGCGCCGCGTGGGAGCAGCCAGCGCGCGAGCGCGATCGCCAGGGCGCCGACCGGCACGTTGACGAGGAAGATCCATCGCCAGAGGGCCCGGTCGACGAGCACGCCGCCCAGGATGGGACCGAGCGCCGGCGCGGCGACCATCGCGAGGCCGAAGATGCCGAACGCGCGCCCCTGCTCGCCCGGCGGAAACGCGAGGAAGAGCATGGCGACGCCGAGCGGCTGAGCGATCCCGCCGCCGATCCCCTGCACGGCGCGCGACGCGATCAACGCGCCGAGCGATGGCGCCAGCCCGGACATGATCGAGCCGAGCACGAACGTGCAGAGCGCGCCGATGTACACGCGCTTGATGCCGAACCGGTCGGCGACGCTGCCGGCCACGGGCGTGGCGACACCGAGGGCGAGCACGTAGACGCTCAGCACCCACTGCACGGCATCGGGCCCGACGGCGAAGGTGCGCTGGAGCGTCGGGAAGGCGACGCTCATGACGGTGGAGTCGAGCACGATCATCCACACGCCCGCCACGACCGTCGCCAGGACGCCCCACTTGCCAGGAGCGTCGCGCCCGGTGGGCGGCGGCGCTTGGTGGACACTCGAGGGTACGGGCATATCCTTGAATATCATAAACTATTTTATGTATTCAAGTATGCCGCCGTCCGGACGGCCCTCGCCTGGCGTGACGGCGGGACGGAGCTCGTCGTCCTTCCCGCTGGCGCGCACCCACTGCCGGGCGCGTGTGCCGTCGCCGTACCCTCTGCCGTACCCTCCCGTGCGTTCGCACCTGTCGCTCGCCCGCCGAGCGCTGTCGTCGTTCGTGCGCCCCGATGCGCGGCGCACCTGCCTCACCTTCCTGGCCGCGCTCGCGGTCTCCGTGGCCGCCGCGTGCGAGCCGCTCATCCTCAAGACGCTCGTGGACCGGCTCGCGGCCGTGAGCGTGGCGGCCGCCGGCGCCGGCGCCGCGCGCGCGATCGCCGCCGGGATCGCCCTCTTCGCCGCCGTCCTCGCCTTCCGCATCATCGGCGCGGCGTGGGTGATGACCTCCACCTGGCGCGTGCGATTCGACTTCGAGTACCGCCTCCGCTCCCAGGTGGCGGCGAAGTTGAGCGTCATCTCCGCGCGCACGCAGGCGGAGATCGGCACCGGCGGGCTCCGCTACGCGATCGACGCGAGCGCGCCGCAGAGCGCCAGCGCGTTCACCGACGTCGCGTTCAAGCTCGCGCCGGCGCTCCTCTACATCGGCATCGCCGCCGCCAGCATGGCGCGCCTGGACGGCGCGCTCGCGCTGATGGTCCTCGGCTGCCTCCCGCTGCCGGCCGCCGTCGCCGCGCTCAAGGCGTCGCGGCAGACCGCGCGCGACCGGATGCAGCACCGCTTCTGGACGCGCCTCTGGGCGTGGTACGCGGAGGTGATGCACGGGATGGCCACCGTGCGCGCGTTCGCGAACGAGCACGCCGAGGAGCGGCGCTTCACGCGGCGCCTCCGCTGGGCGTTCGCGTGCATCCACCGCGGGATCGCCGTGGACGCCGGCGTCACGGCGGCAGCGGGGATCGCGGAGCTGGCGGCGCGAGTGGCCGTGCTCTGGTACGGCGGCTTCCTCATCCTGCACGGTCGCATGACCGTCGGCACGCTGCTCGCCTTCCTCGGCTTCGTCGGCGGCGTGTTCGCTCCGCTCCAGCAGCTCGTGGACCTCTACCCGGCGGTGCGCAAGGCGGTGGTGGCGCTGACGGCGGTGTTCGCGGTGCTCGATGCGGAGGAGGAGGCGCCCGATCTCCCCGAGGCGCGCCCCGCCCCGCGCTTCACGGGGCACGTGCGCTTCGACGGCGTGTGCTTCTCGTACACGGGGGACCGGCAGGCGCTGGAGGAGCTGACGCTCGAGATCCGCGCCGGGGAGACGGTGGCGCTCGTGGGGCCATCGGGGAGTGGGAAGTCCACCATCCTGCGACTGCTACAGCGCACGCACCACCCCACGAGCGGGCGGGTGCTGATCGACGGTCACGACGTGCGCGAGCTGGCGGTGCAGAGCGTGCGCCGGCAGCTCGGCGTGGTGCCGCAGGACGTGGTGCTGTTCAACGACAGCATCGCGGCGAACATCGCCTACGGCCGCCCGCGGGCGGCGCGCGCTGAGATCGAGCGCGCCGCGCGCGCCGCGAACGCGCACGACTTCATCATGGCGCTCCGCCACGGCTACGACACGAGCATCGGTGAGGGGGGACGGGCGCTCTCCGGCGGACAGCGGCAGCGCATCGCCATCGCGAGAGCGTTTCTCGTGGACCCGGCGATCCTCCTCCTCGATGAGGCGACCGCCGCGCTGGACACCGAGTCGGAGCAGGCGGTGCAGCAGGCGCTGCGCGCGCTGCGCCACGGGCGCACCACGCTCATCGTCGCCCACCGCCTCAACACCGTGCGCGACGCCGACCGGATCGTGGTGATCCGCGACGGCCGCGTGGTGGGCGACGGCACGCACGACGCGCTGCTCGCCTCCTGCCCCACGTACGCGGCGCTGGTGCGCCACCAGCTCGGTGCGGAGCCCGGGGGAGCGCCGGCGCCCGCCGCGCCCCCGCAGGGGGTCGCGCTCGTGGCGTGACCCCGGCCGCCCGTCGCCGCGGGGTGCGGCGATGGCGGGCCGCGACCCGTGACCCGGCCGCCTAACGGCGCTTGTCGCTGTGCCCGCCACGCGGTAGTTTGGCGGATCGCGACGATGACGTTGCGATTGACCTCTCTGCCGGGGTGCCGAAAGATGGAACGATTTTTCGCGGGGGCTCCGATGGCGGAAGCCCGTGCCCGCGTGCGGCCGTGGAGCGCGCTGCTGCTCGCGTGCACGCTCTCGTGCGGCGGCGATTCACCGACCGCGCCGGCCGACACGGAGCTGCTCGCGGCGCCGAGCCAGGTCGTGCTCACCGACAGCCAGACTGTCGACACGGTCTATCTCTCGGCCAAGCCGCAGGGGATCTCGCTCGAGTGGAAGCTGGCGAGCAAGCCCGACTGGCTCACCGTCTCGCCTTCCTCCGGCACGATCCGCTCCGACATCGTCACCATCACGGTGAGCGCGCCCCAGCTCGCGACGATGGAGCCCGGGCAGTTGTTCGGGCGCCTCGAGTTCATCGCGAACGGCGGGACGGCGTCCGTCCCCGTGGGGGCGGTGGTGCAGCCGAATCCGGTGGTGCGGCTCTCGAGCGCCACGGTCACCATCCCCGAGACCACCGACACGGCGCGGGTGACCCTCACGAACGCCGGGCGCGGAGCACTCAACTGGTCGGCCACCAGCTCGGCGGCCGGGCTCACCTGCAGTCCAGGATCTGGCACGCTCGCGACGGGGGCATCGACGGTGCTGACGCTGGTCGCGAAGAAGGGGCCGATGCCGGTCGGCACCGCGAAGGTGAACGTGACGATCAAGTCGAACCAGCGCGCGGGAGACGTGACGCTTCCGGTCTCCATCGTCGTGCCGGCCGCGCCCGTCGCGACGCTCTCCACGGCCCGGCTGGTGTTCCCCGCTGGTGTGACGAGCAGGACGCTCTGGCTGAGGAACCCGGGGAAGGGCGACCTTCACTGGAGCGCGACGGCGCCGAGCGGTTGGGGAGCGGTGACGCCCGGCTCCGGCACGCTCACGGTCGGCGACTCCGCGCTGCTCACCGTGGCCGTGGATCGCGCGGCGGCAGGCTCCACGGATGTGAGCGGGAATCTCGACATCGCCTCTGACGCGCTCAACGGACCGGTGAGCGCGCTGGTGGAGGTCACGAGCGCCGCCGGTCTGTCGCTGGGGCTGACGGTGCTCGACTATCGGGTGGTGGACGCCGAGTACAGCGCCTCCGCCGGGATCATCGCCACGGTGTCCGACAACCCGGCGAAGCTGACGGTGATCGATGTGGAATCGGGGCGCACGAGCAGCGTGGCGCTCGCGCTTCCACCGGGATGCGTGGCACTCGAGCCCGATGGGCGATACGCGGCGGTCTGTCACAACGGGTACATGAGCTACGTGAACCTGCTCACGATGCAGGTGGAGCGCACGTACGCTGTCACCACCGATGCGCTCGACGCCGTGCTCCCGGGCAACGGCTGGCTGTACGTCTTTCCGCGGCACGACCAGTGGGAGTCGATCCGGAACATCAATCTGTCCACCGGCGTGGAGACCCGTGCGGGGACGATCTACGCCGGCGCGCTGGGGCGGCTCAACCGCGCCGGCACGGCGATCTACGTTCCGACCATGGGTCTCTCCCCCTCCTCGGTGGACAAGTACAGCATCACGAACGGCGTGGTGCAGTCGCTCTGGAGCTCGCCGTACTGGGGGGAGCACAGCTACGGGAATCTGTGGCTCTCCGAGGATGGCGGGCGCATCTACGCCGCGTCCGGGGAGGTGTTCTGGACAGCCGACGTGCGCGGGCAGGACATGAGCTATGCCGGCGCGCTCGCTGGCTCGGGTACCGTGTTCGGAGCCACCGACTCGCGAGAGCGAGGGCGGGCCTACGTGGTGAGCAACGACAACTCGCACGGCCTGCGCGTGTACGACACGCAGTATCTCGCGTTCAGGGGGGTGGTGCCGCTCCCCCAGTTCACCGGCGGCAGCGGCCCCATCTCCGCGCAGGGCTACTTCGTGTTCGCGAACCCCGCGGGTGATCGCGTGTACGTGCTCGAGCGGGCGGACCCCTCCGGCGGTCTGGCGCACGACTGGGGCCTCGCGGTGCTCGACGCGGGAGCCCTTCCCTGATCTCGACCGTCGAGCGGTGAAGGCGCGCCGGCGGCGCGCGTGGTGCACCACGGGTGCGCGTGGCTCACGGGCCGATGCTGCGCCGGGTGTTCCGATCGGCGGGAAGAGAGCGGGCGAAGTGCTCCGCCCGTACCCGCGCCGCCCGCCGATGCGCACCTCTTCCTGCGGGAAGTACGAGGGGCCCGCGACGCTGGCGAGCGCGAGGCACGTGGAGAAGATCGCTCCGGCGCTCGTGCCGGCGATGTCGTCGAAGTAGTCGACGAGCCGGAACTCCGCTCCGCCACCCGTGCGCTCGCGCAGCATGCGCTCGAGCGCCACGCGGATCTCGATCGTGATGATCCCGCGAATGCCGCCGCCGTCGAGCGCGAGGACGCGCTTGGGCAGGGCGGGGTGCAACCGCTCGATGAGAGACATTCGCACCCCCTTCTCAGATCCACCGGCGATCCGTAGCGCTGGAAAAATACGCTACAACGACCGACCACTTCGGGCACGACACCCGAACGCCCGGCACGAAGTGGTGCCGGCGAGCTCGCGTGTCCGAGCCAGCGTCAGACGTTCGTTAGAGGCCGCTAAGTAATTGTGCCGCATGCACGACGACGGATGGATTCGCGTTGCCGCTCGCACGGCGAGTTCGTCGTTGCCTAGTCAGGTACACATTGCACGTCGCACCACCACCGATCTATCCCGGCTCATGCCACGTCCTCTTTGCGTCGCCGTCCTCGCGCTTCTCATCACTCCGCTCGCCGCGTCCGCCCAGAGCTCGCGCGGCACCACCCAGGGGAACGGTCCCAACGCGGGGCAGGCCTACTTCGAGTTCCAGGTGGAGAAGCCGGCGATGCCGCACCAGGGGAACCCCCGCCCGGTGTATCCATCCAGCCTGCTGCGCCGCCACGTGACCGGTGAGGTGCTCGCGCAGTTCGTCGTGGACACCACCGGGAAGGCCGACGTCTCGAGCTTCGAGCTGGTGCGTCCCGAGGAGCAGGCCTTCGTGCAGGCGGTGAAGGCGGTGCTTCCGCGCCTGCGCTTCTATCCGGCCGAGGTGAGCGGGCACAAGGTGCGGCAGCTCGTGCAGCAGTCGTTCCTGTTCGTCGCCGCGAAGTGAGCGAGCGCCAGGGCGCGCCGCGCGTGGGGAGATCGTTCGGGCTCAGCTTCGCGCAGAAGGTCATCATCCTCCCCAGCGTGGCCACGGTCACGCTCCTGCTCGTCCTCTGGATCACCGCCAGCGGCAGCCGGGCCAACCAGCAGCGGTTGGAGCTGATCCGCGACGGCTACTATCCCTCCGTGGAAGGGAGCCGCAGCCTCCAGGAGATTCTCGTCGCGCTGCACCGCAGCTTCCAGGACGCGGCGCAGGAGCGCAACCCGATGCGGCTGCGCGAAGCGGAGGAGCTGGCGTCGCGCTTCGAGAAGGCGCGCGCGGACCTGCTCAGGAACCCGGTCTCCTACCACGCGGCGCTCGACACCATCGGCGACTCGTTCCAGACGTACTACCGGCTCGCCTCCACGAGCACGCAGCGGCAGCTGGCGCAGAATCTCGACGAAGGGGTGCTGGCGGCGCGCGACTCGGCGAACCTCGAGTACACCTCGATCCGGCGCGCGCTGGGTGGGGTGACGGAGCGCGACGTGAAGGCGATCGACGCCGCGTTCGCCGGCGCCGAGCGCGTGCAGCAGCAGACGTCGCGACGGCTGCTGATCATCGCGATCGCGGCGATGGCGGTGCTCGGCGGGCTCGCGGTGTTCGCGGTGCGCGCCCTCACCCGCCCGGTGACGGCGGCGGTGCGCGCCGCGAACCGCATCGCGCAGGGGGACATGACCGCCGAGATCGAGGTGCGGTCGCACGACGAGATCGGCCAGCTGCTGATCGCGATGCGCGCGATGGTGGAGTACCTGCAGGAGATGGCGGCGACGGCGGAGGCGATCGCGCGCGGCGACCTGAGGCGGCGCGTGACGCCGCGGTCCGAGGCGGACTCCTTCGGGCACGCGTTCGCGAGCATGAGCGACTACCTGCGCGAGATGGCCGGCGTCGCCGAGTCGGTGGCCGCGGGGGATCTCCAGGTGGCCGTGTCGCCGCGCTCGGCGGACGACCTGTTCGGGCGCGCGTTCTCGACGATGGCGGACTACCTGCGCGAGATGGCGGAGGTGGCGCGCGGGATCGCCGGCGGCGAGGTGAGCGTGCGGGTGACGCCG
Organism: uncultured Gemmatimonadota bacterium; assembly: GCA_946479015.1. The sequence goes on from CAMLEQ010000010.1 coordinate 11,780, forward strand.
CGCTCCGACGCGGACAGCTTCGGGCACGCGTTCGTGGCGATGACCGAGATGCTCGCGCGCACCACGGCGGCGCTGCGCGGCGGCGCGGGGGCGATCTCCGCGGCCGCGACGCAGGTGGCGGCATCCGCGCAGCTCCTCTCCGGCGGCACGCGCGACGAGACGGCTGCCGTGCAGAGCACGCTCGCGCACGTGGAGCGCGTGAGCACGCTCGCGGGACAGACGGCGCGGCACGGCGAGCAGCTCCGCGGGATGGCCCAGCGCGGCGTGCGGAACGTGGAGGAGGGGAGCGCCGCGGTGCGCGAGACGATCGCCATGATGCGGACGATCCTCGAGCGCATCGCCGTGATCGACGAGATCGCCACCGAGACGAACGTGCTCGCGCTGAACGCATCCATCGAGGCGGCGCGCGCCGGAGAACACGGGCGCGGCTTCGCCGTGGTGGCCACCGAGGTGCGCGGGCTCTCCGAGCGCAGCCAGCGGGCGGCGGTCGAGATCCGCGAGCTGGCGTCGAAGAGCCAGGACATCAGCGCCCGCTCGGGGACGCTGCTGGCGGAGCTGGTGCAGTCCATGGGGCAGACGATGGAGATCGTGCAGGAGGTGTCGGCCGCCGCGGTGGACCAGTCCACGGGCATCTCCGAAGTGCACGGCGCCATGCGGCAGGTGAACAGCGTGGCCACGCAGAACAGCGCCGCGGCGGAGGACCTGGCGGCGACGGCGCAGGAGATGTCCGCGCAGGCCGAGTCGCTCCAGGAGCTGGTGCACTTCTTCCGGACTCGCGAGGAGGAGCCGGACGTGGTGGGCGCGGGCGTCTGACCGGCCGGCGCTCGCGCCGGCCCGCGGACCGCGCGCGCGTCAGCCCGCGATGGGAAGGATGAGCGTGAACGTGGAGCCCGCGCCCGGCTCGCTCTCGGCGGTGAGGTCGCCGCCCATGCCGCGGGCGAGATCGCGGCTGATCGCGAGCCCCAGCCCCACGCCCTCGCGCGGGCGGGAGAGGGTCTGATCGAGCTGGACGAACGGCTCGAAGACGCGCTCCAGCTTCTCCGGCGCGATCCCCACGCCGGTGTCGCGCACCTGGATGCGCGCGCGGTCGCCACCCACGTCGCAGCGAAGGGTGATCGCGCCGCCGGACGGGGTGAACTTGATCGCGTTGGAGAGCAGGTTGAGCATGACCTGCTCCACCTTCTCGCGATCCGCCCACACCGTCACGCCATCCGCCCCCCCCTCGTACGCGTAGCGCAGCCCTTGCGTCCGGAGTTGCGGCGCGATGAGTGGCTCGAGGCCGCGGAGCAGAACGTCCACCGAGACCTCGCCGAGCTGATAGCGCACCTGCCCGGCCTCGAGCCGCGCGAAGTTCAGCACCTCGTTGATGAGCACGAGCAGGTGGCGCTGTGCCCGCTGGATCCGCTCGAGATCCTCGCGCTGCGGCACCGTGAGCGGCCCACGGATTCCGAGCTCCATCAGCTCCACGTAGCCGCCGATGGCGTTGAGCGGGGTGCGCAGCTCGTGGCTCATCACGGCCAGGAACTCGCTCTTCGCGCGGTTCGCCTCCTCCGCGAGCGCGCGCGCGGCGTCGGCCGCCGCGACCGCCGCCGTCAGCTCCTCGTTCGCGCTCGCCAGCTCGTCGTTCACGCGGCGCACCGTCGCCTCCGCCGCGCGGCGGGCGCGGACCTCGCGCGTCAGCTCCTCGAGCTGCCTGTTGAGCAGAGCGAAGCGGTCGCTCGCGGGCTCGGCCACCTGGAAGCGCAGGAGGATGAGCGCCGGCGCGCCACCGCCGGCGGGACGCACCACCGCGCCGGACACGCGGTGACGCGAGGCGCCCGGGGCGGGGTGCAGCACGCCGGGGAGCGGGGAGCCGCTCCGGGAGCAGGCCGCGAGATAGCGAGCAAGACGCGGGTGCTCGTCGGCCACGAACCGGGCGAGCGCCGCGTCGCGGAGCGTCTGCCGCGGCGTGCCGAACAGCGCGGCCGCGGCCGGGTTCGCGGCGAAGATCGCCCCGGCATCCGTGACCAGGAGTGCCGGCTCCGGCAGCGCCCGGAGCAGGCCGACGACGAGCGTCTCCGAGCGCTCCGGCGCGACGGGGAACTCGGAGACGACGGAGTCGCGCGGGCGATCGGAGAGCGTGGTCACGGTGCGCCGTCCACGGGCGCGGCGCTCGCCTCCGTGCCGCCGGCGCTCTCCCCGCCGAAGTACTCGCGGCCCGGCGCCGCCTCGGCGGCAGCCGTCGGCCGCAGATGGACGACCACGCGGCACCCCGGGTGGCCGGTCGCGATCGTCTCCCCCAGCTCCACCTTCGCGTAGCCGAGGTTCTCGGCGGCGATGGACCCGAACACGTTCGAGGTCATCATGCAGAGCGCTGGGCGCCCGATCACCTTCTCGGCGAAGGGGCAGGCGCGATTGGCGAGCACGATCCGGTCGTCGGTCTGCTCGACGATGCGAAAGTCGCCCTGGATGCGGGCCTTCAGGTCCACCAGCGCCTCGGCCACCTGCTCGCGGCTCAGCCGGTCGACGCCCAGCGCCGCGCGGTAGTCGCGGTCCATCTGCCGCCCCATGCTCTGTCCCACGAGACTCACGAAGCCGGAGGCTTCCTCGAGCCCCACGACATCCTGCAGCGTGCCCGCCAGCTCTCGCAGGAGCGTGCGCAGGAACAGGTCGCGGTCGAGGGGGATGTCGAGCGTGCGGAGCGGCTGGTGCGAGGGGCGCTCGGGAGCGGCTGGATGGTCGTGCGCGTGATAGGCCGCTTGGGCCTTGGAGGACCCGTCGATCGTTTCGGGCATCGTGGAGCGCTCCGTCAGCGGAATGGGTCGGATGCGGGGAGGCAGCTCCGCCTCCCCCGGCGCCGGTTGTCCGTAGTAGGCAACCGTGTCACGGCCGGCTGCCTCCGCAAGAAACGGACTTTCAGCCCGGATTTTCCGGCTCGCGCGCCCCGCGCGGTGCGCCGAGCTTGCCGAGGATCTCCCGCAACGCGTCCAGGTCCCGCCGCTCGAGGCGGAGGAGCTCCGGGGGTGGCTCGTGGAACGCCTCGAGGATCGCGTCGCGCGTGCGCGCGCCGCGATCGGTGAGCACCACCAGCTTCACGCGCCGGTCGCTGGCGGTGGTGCGGCGCTCGGCGAGCCCCTTCCGCTCCAGGCGGTCCACCACCCACGTCGCGTTCGACGCATCGGTGCCCCACGCCTCGGCGAGCGCGCGCATGGGCTTCCCCGTGGCGACGTCGAGGGTATGGAGCGCCTTGGCGTCGTTGGGGGTGAGTCCGTGTCGCTCGAGCACCTGATCGCGGTGCCAGCGTGTGCTCATGAAGAGCTCGAACAGCCCGCGCCACGCCTCCGCGGCCGCGGCGCGCTTGCTCGGCGGCTTCGCCATGGTCGGGAAGGTAGCGCGAGCGAGGGAGACGGTCCAGGCTGGACGATGATCAGAGTTCCCCGATTGTTGAAACAATTAAACTATTTGTCCGTTCGACAGGGAGAGACCCCGCCCGGGTCGCGCCCTGGCCGGCGCGGCGCGCACGGAGGCGGACCGGACAACCACGAGGGGCTTCACCCATGACTCGCACGATTCGACTCTTCCTGCTGATCGAGGGAGCCACGTACGCGGTGGCCTCGCTGGTGCACCGCGGGGCGCTGGTCGCCGGCTACGCGCACCGGCAGGCCGCGGTGGCCGAGAGCGTGATCGCCGTGGTGCTGCTCGCCGGGCTGGTGCTCGGGTGGCTCGTGCCCGCGTGGACGCGCCTGGCCGGCCTCGCCGCGCAGACGTTCGCGCTCCTCGCCACGCTGCTCGGCCTGTTCATGATCGCCATCGGCATCGGCCCGCGCACGGTGCCGGACGTGATCTATCACATCGCCATCGTGGCGGTGCTCGCCTGGGGGCTCGTGGTCGCCGGGCGCTTCCCCACGGCGGCGGAGCTCGATGAGGGCGCGGAGATCGGGAGCTGACGATGGGGGCGCTCCAGGGAAAGGTGGTGCTCGTGACGGGGAGCTCGCGCGGGATCGGCGCGGCGATCGCCACGCTGTTCGCGCGGGAGGGCGCCGCGGTCGCGGTGAACGGACGCAACGAGGAGGCGATGGCCGCCGTGCAGGAGCGGATCGAGCGCGACGGCGGACGGGCGATTCGCGTGAAGGCGGACGTGACGCGCTACGACGAGATCGAGGGGATGCGCGAGCGGATCGAGCGGGAGCTCGGGGCGATCGATGTGCTCGTCGCGAACGCCGGCGGCAGCGCGACCATGCCGGGGCCGCTCGAGGAGACGACGGAGGAGGGGTGGCGCGCCTCGGTGGATGCCAATCTCACCGCCACCTTCCTCACCCTGAAGAGCGTGCTGCCGGGGATGAAGCGGCGGCGCACGGGGAACATCATCACGATCTCCTCCGCCGCGGCGCGACGGCCGCATCCGCGATCGCCGATCCCCTACGCCGCGGCCAAGGCGGGGATCCAGATGCTCACCCAGCACCTCGCCGCACAGGTGGGTCCGTTCGGGATCCGCGTCAACTGCATCGCGCCGGAGACGATCCTCACGGAGAGCAACATGCAGCGCATCCCCGCGGCGCAGCGCGAGTCGCTCGCGAAGGCGCACCCCCTCGAACGCCTCGGCACGCCAGAGGACATCGCGGGCGCGGCGCTCTTTCTCGCGTCGGATGCGTCGTCGTGGATCACGGGGATGATCGTGGATGTGGCGGGGGGCGCCGTGATGTCGTAGACGCCCTGCGCACGCGCGCCGAAGCGGGCGCGGGCGCGCGTGGCGGACGGGGGTACGGATCGTGCAGCCCCACGCTCCCCGCCGGCGCGCCGCGCGCGAACTCGAGCGCGGTCGCTCCGGCGCGGGAGGGGACGCAGCGGGAGCACGCGTCTGATTCACCTCTGCCGGAGGAGTAGAAGCATGGCCATGTCCAACGACGATGTCATCTCGGTGTTGAACGATCTCATCGAGACCTCCGAGGATGGCATCAAGGGATTCCGGGAGTGCGCGGAGCACGTGCAGAACCCGGAGGCGAAGACGTTCTTCAACAATCGTGTCGCGCTCATCGAGCGCGGGCTCGAGGAGCTCCGGGCGGAAGTGCGCCGCTTCGGCGGCGACCCCGAGCATCGCGGCAGCGTCGGCGGCGCGCTGCACCGCGCGTGGATCGACCTGCGGGCCGCGGTCACCTCGAAGGATGACCACGCGCTGCTCGCCGAGGCCGAGCGCGGCGAGGACGTCGCCGTGAAGAACTACAAGGATGCGCTGAACAAGGACCTCCCGCCGGAGGTGCGCGCGATGGTGGAGCGGCAGTACCGTGGGGTGCTGGAGAACCACGATCGCGTTCGCGCGCTGCGCGACACCATCTCGAGCACCCGCTCGGCGACGGCCAGGCCGCGCGAGGTCGATCGCGGCGCTCCGCCGCCGCCGTGACCTCCGTCCATCGGCGCCTGGCCGCGGGCTCCCGCCATCCGCGCGACGGCGAGAGCTCCCGGCCCGGCGCCGATGGCCGCGTCGGCCAGTAGCCGCAGCCTCCCCCCACCCCCATATTCACGGCCGGCACTCGCGATGTACGTCGGTCCCATACATGGGAGGCTGTGTTCGTGCACAGAACCACGCTCCACTTCAGACCCGCCCGTCCCACTCGCTTCGCACTCTCCCTCCTCACACTCTCCGCTCTCGCCACGCTCGCCGCGCCGCCGGTGAGCGCGCAGTCGGGGGATCTGTACTCCGCCATGCACTGGCGCGAGATCGGTCCCACGCGCGCCGGGCGCGCGCGCGCGCTCGCGGGAGTGCCGAGCCAGCCGAACGTGTTCTACGTCGGCTACGACAACGGCGGCGTGTGGCGCTCCACGGACTTCGGTTCCACCTGGCATCCGCTGTTCGATGACCAGTCCACCGGCTCCATCGGCGCCATCGCCGTCGCGCCCTCCGATCCGAACATCATCTACGTGGGGAGCGGCGCGGGGATCATCCGTCCCGATCTGGCGACGGGGAACGGGATGTACAAGTCCACGGATGCGGGGAAGACGTGGACGCACCTGGGGCTGCGCGAGAGCCAGATGATCGCGCAGATCGCCGTGGACCCCACGAACCCGAACCGGCTGTTCGTCGCCGTGCTCGGCCACCCATACGGTCCGAATCCCGAGCGCGGCGTGTTCCGCTCCACCGATGGCGGGCGCACGTTCGAGAAGGTGCTGTACAAGGACGAATACACGAGCGCGAACGACGTGCGCATCGATCCGAGCGACCCGAACGTCGTGTACGCCGCGCTCTGGCAGCAGCAGGAGGGATTCCGGGAGAGCGCATCGTTCGGTGGCGAGGGGGGAGGGATCTACAAGTCCACCGATGGCGGCAGCACCTGGACGCAGCTCACGAACGGGCTGCCCACGGTGCTCCAGGCGAACCTGGGGATCGCGGAGAGCAACCCCAAGGTGCTCTACGCCACCGTCGCCGGGGCGACGCCGCACGGGCGCACCGGGTTCGGCGGCGGGGAGATCGGCTTCTACCGGAGCAGCGATGCCGGCGAGCACTGGACGCTCGTGAACGGCGCGGGGGTGCAGGGGCGCGAGCCCGACAATCGCCCGCTCGCGCGCATCGGCGGCGGCGACCTGCCGACGATCGCCGTCGATCCCACGAACGAGAACGTGGTGTACAGCGCGTCGGTCGTGTTCTGGCGCACCGAGGACGGCGGCCGGACGTGGTCCGCCGTGCGCGGCGCGCCGGGCGGCGATGACTACCAGAAGGCGTGGGTGAACCCGAAGGACCCGAACATCCTCCTGGTGGTCACCGACCAGGGGGCGGTGGTCTCCGCCAATCGCGGCGCGTCGTGGAGCAACTGGTACACGCAGCCCACGGCGGCGATGTACCACGTGTCCACCGACAACACCTTCGTGTACCACGTGTGCGGCGGCCAGCAGGACTCCGGCTCCGCGTGCGTGGCGAGCCGCTCGATGGATGGGGAGATCACCTTCCACGACTGGCACCCGGTGAACATCCAGGAGTACGGGATCGCCGCCCCCGACCCGCGCGACCCGGACAAGGTATACGGGAGCATGCGCACGAACGTGTCGCTCTACGACCGCAAGACCGGGCAGACCACGTACGTGGGCCCCGACATGAGCGGGCACGACGCGAGCGGAGACAGCTACGGCCGCAACGTGCGCACCATGCCGATCATCTGGTCGCCGGTGAACCCCGACGTGCTGTACTACACGTCGAACGTGGTGTGGAAGACCACCGACCGCGCGCACACGTGGACGCGCATCAGCCCCGACCTGGCGCGCAAGACGTGGGCTGTGCCGGCGAACGCGGGGAAGTACGCGAGCGAGGTGACGCCGAAGGCGATGGGGACGATCACCGCGCTCTCTCCCTCGCCGCGGAGCGGGAAGGTGCTCTGGGCGGGGACCGACGATGGCAACATCCAGGTGACGATGGACGGCGGCGCGACGTGGAAGAACGTCACCCCCGCCGCGATCAGGCCCTGGACGCGCATCTTCAACATCGACGCCGGGCACTTCGATGATCGCACCGCGTACGCGGCGGCGAACACGATGCGCCTGGACGACATGAACCCGCACTTCTGGCGCACGCACGACGGCGGGAAGACGTGGACCGAGATCGACGACGGGATCGCGCCGGGCGCCGTGGCGAACTCCATCCGCGAGGATCCGCGGCAGAAGGGGCTGCTCTACGCCGCCACCGACCAGCAGGTGTGGGTGTCGTTCGACGATGGCGATCACTGGGAGTCGCTGCGGCTGAACATGCCGGCGATCTCGGTGCGCGACATCCAGGTGAAGGACGACAGCACCTGCCTCTGCGCCGATCTCATCGCCGGCACGCACGGGCGCGGCTTCTGGATCCTCGACGACGTGACGCCGCTCCGGCAGGTGGCGCAGGCGCGTGCCGCGAAGGCCGCGTACCTGTACCGCCCCGCGACCGCGGTGCGCGTCCGCTTCGGCACGAACGATCCCACGCCGTGGCCCCCCGAGCTGCCGGCGGGGGAGAACCCGCCTCCCGGCGGGATCATCGACTACTATCTGACGGCGGATGCGAAGGGCCCGGTGACGCTCGACATCGTGAGCGCCGCGGGGAAGGTGATCCGCTCGTACTCGAGCGACGACTCCGTGAGCGGTCCGCATCCGGCGCTCGATCCGAAGGCGTACGACGAGCTGTGCAAGCGGGACCCGTCGGCGCCGTACTGCGGCTTGCCGCTCTACTGGCCGGCACCGCCGATGACGATCTCCACGAAGGCGGGGATGCACCGTGTGAGCTGGGATCTCCGGTACCAGCCCATCACCGCGGGCGAGGACGACGGAGGCGATGAGGGCAGTGCCACCGGCGCGGTGCCGCACCACACCTATCCCGCCGCGCGGGCGCCGTGGGCGCCCCCTGGCCGCTACACGGTGCGGCTGACGGTGAACGGGACGCGCTACGAGCAGCCGCTCGTCCTCCGGCTCGATCCGCGCGTGAAGACCCCCGCCGCGGGGCTCGCGACGCTGGCGTCGCTGTCGAAGGAGATGTACGACGGCGCGGCGGCCGCGCACGCGGCGTGGGCGCGGGCCCGCGCGCTCTCGGCGGCGCTCGACTCGCTGCGGGGCGCGGATGTGGAGGCGTTCAAGGCGCGCGTGGACTCGATCGCTCCCGCGCCCTCGCACGACGAGCGGCCGCGCTTCCGCCGCCGCGGCGCGGAGCGGCCGGCGACGCTCGACGCCGCGAGCGAGGGGATGCTCGCCGCGGCGATGGCGATGCAGAGCGCCGACGTCACCCCCACCGCCGCGCAGGTGGCGGCGTGCGACCGGGCGCGCGCGGATGCGCGCGCGGTAATGGCGCGCTGGACGGCGCTGGAGAGCACGGGGCTCGCGGCGCTCAACGCGAAGCGGAAGGCGGCGGGAGAGCCGGCCGTCGTCGTCCCCGGCGGCGCGCACCGCTGAGCCGCGCGTCGGAGCTCGCGTGCCGACATCGAGCCCCGCGCCGGATTCCGGCGCGGGGCTCGATCGTTCGGCGGGTGCATCCACCCGTCGCGCGGGGGATGCGGCCACGACCTGCCGGTGAAGCCGTGAGCGGTTCGCGAGCTCCGGGGCACGATTCGTTCGTCAAGGTGTACCGTAGCCATCACCCCGACCGGCAGTGACGCGCGGCGCGAATCGTGTGTCACGCCGCACTCATCCGGTGATGCCTCAACCGGAGACTCGACATGCAGGACCGCGAACGCGCGAAGCACCATGAGTTTCTCCCCTCCCTCCCGTGTCATGCCCGCCTGGTGCTCGCCCTCGAGTCTGCGATCCTGAGCCACTGCGCGAGCAATCCCAGGCTCGAGGCCGCCGTGGAGGAATGCGTGGCGGACCTCACGGCGCAGCGCCTCACCGAGGAGCAGATCGTGTCCACCATGACCGAGCTGGTGGACGGCGTCGCGTCGGCCGCGTGGTCGCGCGCGCCATCGAGCGAGGCGAAGGCCCTCGCGGCGACGGTGGCGGAGTGGAGCGCCGCCGCGTGCAGGCGGCTGGCGTCGTGAGCCAAGCGATGCGCCGCTGATCGAGAGCGCGCGGCGGCGCTGGACCGGCGCCTCATCGCTATTTGGAGCGCCGATCGTTACCTTTTGTGAGAGTACGTTCCTTCGGTTGTCGGCGCTCGTTGCCAGGCCGACAACCGGCCCGCACTACGCGCTTCTGGCGGCGCCCGATCCAGGACGCCTCATGCGCCGGAGCGCCGTGACACCGCTCGGCACAGTCGTCAGCCGCGGTGCGTCTCCCCTGCCAAGTGAAGCGCCCCACGGATGCCCACGGGCCGGCCTGCGAGCCGCGCCGGTCGGCGCGCGATCGGATCACGTCAGGGGGCGAGGGCGGATTCATTCGGGAGGTCGCACATGCACAAGATGACCAAGCGCCAGAACGAGCTCCGCCACGAGCTCGAGCACCTGAACACCGAGCTCGCCGCCTCGGTGGTGGATGCGAGCGGCGACCATCCCCAGTCGTCAGGCGGCGTGGCGAGCGATGCGCGCCACGCGACGCGGGTGCGGCGCGACGCGGTGCGCCGGGAGCTCGGCACGGCGCTCGGCGTCGAGATCGATGCGCTGGAAGCCGAGCGCATCAAGGTCGATACGAAGGTGCGCAGGGAGGCCAGCGGCGCCGCCCGTGCTCGGATGCGTACGCAGCTGCGCGACCTCGGTGCGACGCTCGATCGCCTCCGGCACGAATTCCAGCTCCATGAGACCACCACGCGTCGTGAGGCGGGTGAGTCGACCACCCCGGCGAGTGGGGAGGCACGCGCGGGGGCGTGATCGCCCCCGTGGCCCCGATCGGCGAGACAGGCGCGGACGCTCGCGGCGGTGGGGCGGCATGGAATGCCGCCCCCCGTACGGCCGCGCGACCGGCGCGCGCGCGGTGCCTGACGAGACGCGCGCGGGCGACGGGGATCGCCGCGCGGCGGGGCTGCTTCCAGAGCTTCCGCGCCCCGTAGACCCGCCGATTCTCCCGCCACACTCGCTCTCTCTCCAAGCGGAGCTGCTCGTCCCGCACCGCCACTGAGTCCTCTCTCGGCCTGGCGCGTTAGGCAACGGCGGCCGATCCGGTTACGAATGGCGCGCTCCGGTCGTCGAGCATTTTACACCGGTGCGGCCATGCGGTCCTGCCGCGCGCGGCTGTTCGATCTCTGCCGTCGACCTCTCGCCCGTCCAGACCGACAGGACCCCCGCCATGCGCTTTCGACCCGCCGTCCTCGCCGGGCGCGCCGCCGTGCTCGTCATCCTCGCCGCCTGCGGCGGGGACTCGAGCGGCCCGGACACGCCCACCCCCGCCTCGATCACCATCCAGCCGGGGGCCGGCGCGCTCGATGCGATCGGCGCGACGGCGCAGCTCACGGCGACGGTGAAGGACCAGCACGGGCAGCCGATCGCCGGCGCCACGGTCACCTGGCACTCCGGAAGCGAGAGCATCGCGACCGTGAACGGCTCCGGTCTCGTGACCGCGGTCGCGAACGGGAGCGCGGACATCACCGCGTCGGTGGGGAGCGTGCAGGGTCACCTGATGGTGACAGTCGCCCAGGGGGTGCGCGCGATGGTGAAGCCGTTCGGCGATGCGCAGGCGGGGGTCGCTGGGCAGCCGCTCTCCGCGCCGCTGGTGGTGCAGGTGAACGACAGGCTGGGGCACGGTGTCGCGGGGGTCGCCGTCTCCTTCGGCGCCGACGCGGGCGATGGGAGCATGTCGCCGGCCACCGCCATGACGGCCGCGAACGGGCAGGCGCAGACGACGTGGACGCTCGGCGGCACCGCCGGGGCGCAGCGCGCGAGCGCCGTCGTGGCGGGGCTCGACAGCGTGCACTTCACCGCCACGGCGGTGGACCCGGCGGACGCGCCGGCGATCACGGCGATCGCGCCGGACACACTCGTGGAGGGACAGTCGTTCACGATCACGGGGCGGAACTTCAGCGCGACGCCATCGGGGAACGTCGTGAAGGTCGATGGCGACCCGGCCACGGTCACCGCCGCGACGCCGACGAGCCTCACCGTGGTCGTGCCGTCCTCCGTGTGCAAGCCGGTGCGCCTCGCGACCGTCAGCGTGCAGGCGGGAATCATCACGGCCACGAGCGCCGCCGTCCCGGTGCGGCCGGCCGCGTTCACCACGTTGGCGGTGGGGGAGGAGCTGGTGGTGCAGGACCCGACGAAGTTCTGTCTGCAGTTCGCGCCCGCCGCCGGCGGCTCCGACATGTACGTGATGGGGCTCTCCGCGCCGGCCGAGCTGCCGGGGGCCGTGCTCCCGTTCCGCGTGCAGGCGCGCGGCGGCGCCTCCGCCGGCGCCATGATGGGGCCGCAGCTCCCCATGCCGCCGATCGCGTCCGCGATGCCGCGGGTGGCGCCGTCGATGCGCGGCGGCTCGGGCGCATCGCTCCGCGCCTCGCGCGAGCTGCTGCGCGGCCGCGCGCGCGCCGAGGCCAAGCTCCGCGGCTGGGAGGCGCGCACGCTCCCCACGCTCGCCGCGCACCGTCGCCGTCGCGGGGCGCTCTCGGCGAGCGTCGCCCCGCTCGCGACCACCGGCACTCCGGCGGTGGGGGATACGCTCACCCTTCGCGTCCCGAACCTCGCGGCGTCGAACCTGTGCTCGAGCTACACCACCATCCGCGCGGTGGTGCGCGTGATCGGGAGCGCGGGGATCTGGGTGCAGGACGTCGCCAATCCCACCACCGATGCGCTGACGCTCGCCGACATGCAGGCGGCGAGCGACGAGTTCGACACGAACGTGTACGCGACCGACGTCGCCTACTTCGGGCAGCCGAGCGACATCGACGGCAACGGGCGCGTGATCGTCGTGCTCACCTGGCAGGTGAACAAGTCGAAGGGCATCCTCGGCTTCGTGTTCTCCGGGGACCTCTTCCCCGGCGATCCGAGCTGCCCCCAGAGCAACGGCGGGGAGCTGTACTACGGTCAGGTCCCCGACCCGGCGAACGTCGCGGGAACGGGCGCCCGCAGCAAAGCCGACGTGCTCCAGCAGATGCCCGAGCTGATCGCGCACGAGTTCTCGCACATCATCCAGACCTCCCAGCGCGTGATCCTCCACGACGGCACGTTCATGGAAGGGTGGGAGATGGAGGGGCAGGCGACGTTCGCCGAGGAGCTGGTGGGGCAGGCGGTGCTGGGGAACACGTCGGGGCAGAACTACGGGGCGAGCGTCGGCTTCGGCACGGGGTACGACTGGTACGCGGATCCGCTGGTGAAGTGGATGGAGTATTTCGGCGACCTCGGCCAGAACCAGCAGGCCGCGAACGCCCCCGACCTGTGCACCGTGTACGGCAACCTCGATCTGACGAACCTGCCCTGCGACGTGTCGGCGTTCTACGGCGCGTCGTGGATCCTCCAGCGGTACATCGGGGACCAGTACGGGCCCACGTATCCGGGAGGGCTGCAGCAGCTCACCCGCGACTGGGTGGCGAAGAACCCGACGTTGAGCGGCACGCAGAACATCGGGGCGCTGCTCGGCGTGGACTACGACCAGCTCTTCGTGCGCTTCGCCACCGCCCTCGCGCTGGACGACCAGGTCAACATCTCGGGCTCCGCGAGCTGGGTGCCGAGCCAGTTCAGCATCACGAGCTGGAACTCCAGCAACCTGGCCAGCTACGTGTCCACCTGCTGCGGCTTCGGCTGGCTCGCGCCGCCGGGGATGGGCTTCGCGGACGACAGCGCGAGCCGCAGCGTGCGGGGCGGGAGCACGGCGTACACGGTGCTCTCCGCAAGCGGGGCGCATCCGGCGGCGGCGATCCAGGTGACCACCCCCGGCGGCGCGCCGCTCGGCACGACGCTCCGGCCGGCGCTCTGGATCGTGAGGGTGCAGTGAGCGCTCCGGGGCGCGTGGCCGTCCTGGCGGCCGCGCTCTGCATCGCCGCCTGCGCGACGCCGAGTCGTCAGGCGGCGATGGGCGGCTCGCCCGATCCTGCCGGGCAGGACACGAGCGCGAGCGGAACCATCCACGTGGTGGGCGCGGCGCCGCGCCCGGTGGTGGCGCTGGAGGCGGGGGGGACGCGGGTGGCCCTCATCGGCGCGATGGCCGCCGAGCTGGCGACGCTCGATGGCGCCGAGGTCACAGTGCGGGGGAGGGCGGGCGCGAGCCCGGTACCCATGGGACGCGGAGGGCGCGCGATCACCGTGCGCGAGTACGACATCGATGCGATCGCGGGGCGCAAGCCAGTGGTGGGGATCCTGGTCGCCGACAGCGCCGGCGTCCGGGTCGATTCGGTCGAGCTCGCGGACGCGCCGGCCCGGCTCGTGGAGCTCGCCGGCAGCAAGGTGTGGGTGATCGGCGCGCGCACGCCGGCCGGCGCGCTGCGAGTGGACAGCTACGGCGTGCTGCGGAGCGGAGCGGGCGGACACGACTGAGCGGGGCCGTCGCGAGTCTCGACACGCCACCCGTTTCAGCATATCCATGTCGCGAGCCGGCGGCTCCGTCCCTCGCCGGCGCTCTCTCGCCTCGCGCTGTACCAGGCGCGGGAGAACCCACCGATGTCCTGCGCCGCTCGCGACCACTCACGTTCCCACCGCGCGGCGAGCGCCACGCGCTTCGCGTACGCGTCGTATCTGCTGCTCGCCGCCGTCGCGTGCTCCTCACCCACGGAGTCGCCGCCAGTCGCGCACGCACGCCCCGGGACGGTGAGCGGCGCGGTGGCGGCGCCCACCCCCGCCGTGCTGGTGGGCGCGGGGGACATCGCGAGCTGCGCCTCGAGCGGCGATGAGGCGACTGCTCGTCTCCTGGCCAGGTATTCCGGCACGGTGTTCACCGCCGGCGACAACGCCTACGAGGCGGGGAGCGCCGCGGATTACGCCAACTGCTACGGGCCGAGCTGGGGGCGGCAGAAGTGGCGCACGCGCCCCGCTCCGGGCAATCACGAGTATCACACCGCCGGCGCCGCGGCATACTTCGCGTACTTCGGCGCGGCGGCGGGGCGCGCCGGCGCGGGCTGGTACAGCTACGACCTGAAGGACTGGCACGTGGTGGTGCTGAACAGCAACGTGAGTATGAGCGCGACCTCGCCTCAGGTGGCGTGGCTGAAGGCGGACCTCGCCGCGCACCGGAAGCGCTGCGCGCTCGTGTACTGGCATCACCCGCTGTTCAGCTCCGGCCCCCACGGCAACAACACCTTCGTGCGACCGGTGTGGCAGGTGCTCTACCAGATGGGCGTGGACGTGGTGGTGAACGGGCACGACCACGACTACGAGCGCTTCGCGCCGCAGCGCCCGGACGGCACGTGGGACCCGCAGCGCGGCATCCGCGAATTCGTCGTGGGCCTCGGCGGCCGGAGCCGCTACTCCTTCGTCACGGTGCGCCGCAACAGCCAGGCGCGCTACAACGCGCGATTCGGCGTGATCGTGCTCTCGCTCTTTCCCACGAGCTACCACTGGGCCTTCCTCGGCACGGACGCGCTGGTGAAGGACTCGGGGGTGGCCAACTGCCACTAGCCGCGCTCCTCGGCCGGACCGAGTTCCGCTCGGGCTCCTCGGCCGGACCGAGTTCCACTCGGGCTCCTCGGCCGTGGCGCCGGGGGCCATTCGCTTCGGCGGCGTGCGCGCTTACACGCTGCGAGCCTCCCCGGGCGCCAGACCCTACTACCGCCTGACGAGCATCGACCGTCGGCGCCCGGGGAGTCTCTTGCTACGCGCGAACGCCGCCTGCGCGAACGGCCCCCGCCGCCTGCCCTG
>CAMLEQ010000011.1 GCA_946479015.1 uncultured Gemmatimonadota bacterium
CCGTAGCCGCCGTTCCCGTAGCCGCCATTCCCGTAGCCGCCGTCCCAGCCGCCGGTCACGCTGAAGCGCGCGCGGCATCCATCGCGCACCCACACGTAATCGCGGCCGATCCCCCACGTCTGGTTCAGGCGACACGGGGAGTGGCTGAGCTGCTCCGCCAGTTGCACGTGACTCCCCATCGGCACCCGGCACTGGGCTGGATACGGCGCCGACTCGCAGGTGATCGTGCGCGTCCCCTGCGCCCGAGCCGTCGTGGTGACCCCCATCGCCGCCAGCGCCGTGCACATCGTCGTGACGAACGAGATTCTCCGCATACGCTCCGTCCTGGTCGCGGTTCGCGGCACCCACGCGTCGCGCCCGTACTCCGGCGCGAGACCATCGCGCGGCCGCGCGGCACGTGAGAAGCA
The DNA here is from genome assembly GCA_946479015.1 of uncultured Gemmatimonadota bacterium. The sequence continues at coordinate 408 of CAMLEQ010000011.1, forward strand.
ACGGTCGCGCCCGGCGTTGTGCCCCTGGATCGGGGCTCGAGCGCGCGCGCTGTCCCGCGCGCGCTGTCCTCCTGTCATCCGGAATGGACGGCGAACGGCCCCCGGCTGCCGCGCGGCAGCCGGGGGCCGTTCGCCGTTGGTCGTGAGGCGCGTCGCGCTTACGGCTGCGCGCGCGTCTCGCCGCGAGGCGCCTCGCGCAGGGGCGCCTGGTAGCCGGCGGCCGCTCCCGTCACGGTGGGGCGGATGTTCTGGTTCACGCGGAACAGGTTCGTGGGATCGTAGCGCCCCTTGAGCTGCATCAGCCGATCCAGGTTCCCCCCGTACGCCGCGCTCACGCGCTCTCCCTCCTCGCCGGTGAGGAAGTTCACGTACACGCCGCCCGTGGCGTGGGGCGCCGCCGCCTGGAACAGCTCGCGCGCCCAGGCGATGCACTGGTCGTCCTTCGCCGCATCGGCCCAGCGCCCGTGCACGTTCATCACCCAGTTCGCGTCCCGGTGCGAGTACGCCGTGGCATCGTCGGGCACGCGCGACACCGCGCCCCCCACCTGCGCCATGGCGATCTCCGTCTGCGGGTCGGGGATCCGTCCGGCGAAGCGGAGCAGCACCTCGATCATCGGATCGGTCAGCTCCGTGAAGTCGTGCGACTTCCAGTAGTTCCGCATGCCGGGCACGAGGAGCGGATCGAGCACCTGCTGCCACGCCGCGTACGGGTGCGGCGCCACCACGTCGGCGATGGGGTGCCCGAAGCGGCGTAGCGGCTCCATGGTGCGCTCCCCCATGGCGGTGTCGCCGAAGTAGATCATGGCCAGCGCCAGGATCTCCTTCCCGTGCCAGTCCGTCGCGAGGAACGGGAGCGGCGGCGCCTGGCGCAGCACGAACCAGCACACCATCTCGTCGGGTGCTCGCATGATGTAGTCGCGGTAGTAGCGGAGCACCGTCCGTGCGTCGCTCAACGGGTGCACCACCAACCCGGACAGCACCTCCGGTCCCACCTCGTGCAGCCGGAACTCGAACGAGGTGACGACGCCGAAGTTCCCGCCGCCGCCGCGGATCGCCCAGAACAGGTCCGGGTTCTCGGTCGCGCTGGCCCGCAGCGTCTCCCCATCCGCCGTGACCACGTCCGCCGAGATCAGGTTGTCGATGGTGAGCCCGTACTTCCGGCTCATCCACCCGAACCCGCCCCCGAGCGTCAGCCCCGCCACCCCCGTCGTCGAGTTGACCCCGAGCGGCGTCGCGAGCCCGTACAACTGCGCATCCCGGTCGAACTCGCCGAGCGTGACCCCCGGCTCCACCGTCGCCGTGCGCGAGGCGCGATCCACCCGCACGCCTTTCATCGGGGTGAGATCGATCATCAAGCCGCCGTCGCACACCGCGTTGCCGGCGATGTTGTGTCCGCCGCCGCGCACGGCAACGAGCAGCCCGTGCTCGCGCGCCATGCGCACGGCGCGCACCACATCCGCGGCGCCGGCGCAGCGAGCGATGAGCGCCGGGCGGCGGTCGATCATCGCGTTCCACACCGTTCGCGCCTCGTCGTAGCCTGCCATGCCGGGGGTGAGGAGCTGCCCGCGCAGACTCGCGGCCAGTCGGTCGATCTCTTCCTGCGCGAGGGTGATCTCGCGGTCGTCGCTGGTGCGGATCGTCGTGCCTGGCATGGCGTGCCTCCTTTCGGCAACGGAAGCGCGGCGCGGCCTGCCATGTGACGGCAGCCGGGCTCGCCGCATGGGTACTCGTCGACGGATCGACCGGGTGCGGACGGCGCCATGTATGCGGTGCGCCGGCTGACGCGTCAAGGCGCGCGTAGGCCACACCACGTGTCGCGCGCCGCTGTGCTCGGGCGCGTCGCGGCTGAGCGCGGCACCACCGGCCGGCGCCGGCTGGGGAATCTCCCGCGCGCATCGCGGGTTCGTGGCTGGTCTCGAGCAACGAGAGGTATCGAGCATGCACACCTCACCGACGAGCACCCGCCGCACGACGACCACGCTCGCGCTCCTGGGGGCCGCCACGCTGGCCGCGTGCGGCGATCCCATGACCCCGATGGCGCCGCCTGACGAGTCGGCCGCCCACTCGCGCGCCGCGAGCGCGCTCGGGCTATCCGACGGCGACTACGTGGCCGAGCTCCACCCGCTCAACGCCGCGGTGCAGAACGCGCTCGATCCGGATCGCGCCGACGGCCCGCTCGGCGTGGCCCGCGGCAAGGCGTTCTTCACGATCCGGAACGGCCAGTTCTCCGCGCGCGTCGACGCCCGCGGGCTCGAGCCGAACATGCCCCACGCGCAGCACATCCACACCGCGACGCGCTGCCCGCCGGCATCGGCCGACGTGAACGGCGATGGCATCGTCGACGTGATCGAGGGGGTCCCCTTCTACGGCCCGATCCTCATCCCCCTCGACGACAACCTGGCCGTCCAGGGCGCGGGCGCCTTCCCGGTGGCGACCGGGCGCCAGGGCTCCATCCAGTACCAGGCGTCGGTGGCGCTGAACACGCTGCTCGCCGACCTCGATGCACCCGATCCCGACCCGACGGATGCCCTCGTGAAGCTGAACGGCGCCCCGCTCGCCCTCGAGACGCGGCACGTCGTCCTCCACGGCGTGGACATCCACACCTTCCTCCCGCCGTCCGTGGCGACCCTCGGCACCGCGCCGCCCCAGGCCACCCTCCCCGTGGCGTGCGGGCCGGTCAGGAAGATCGACTGACCGGAGACCGACGCTGGCGCGGAAGGCGGCGGACGGACGACGTGGGCACGGACGACGTGACCCGCGCCGTCTCGCATCCGCGCGGTCGCTAGGCGCTCCCCCACCATTCTCCCCGGTCGGTCCGTGGCCGCCGTGAGGGAGCGCCGGATTGACGGCGCACCGGCGATCGCTATCGTGGATCCGTCGCGAGTGCGCTCCAGCACGGAGGGATGGCGGATGGCGCCCGGCACCACGCTGAATCTTCCGAAGTTGATCGCCGGCATCGCGGCGTTCGTGCTGGTCGGCTTTCCGCTCGTCGCCTACCTGTGGGAGACGCTCAATCAGCTCATGGCCGGCGACGTGCGCCCCGGACGCCTCGCCCTCTCCCTACCGCTGCTCCTCATCTTCGCGGGCGTGCTCGTGATGCTCGCGCGCGCCGTGCGCCGCTGGGAGGGGGAACGGCGCGAGGCGCTCCACCCTCCGCCCACACCGTAGCGTCATGGCCACCGATCCACGACTCTCGCGGCCGACGGAGCTCGAGGCGCCGGCCACCGGATCGAGCAGCCCCGAGCGGACGGAGCTCGCGCCGCAGGAGGAGCCGTCCACGCCGGGCACGCTGTTCCTGTGCGTGATCCTCCTCATGATCGTCGCCGGATTCTGGGTCGTCGTCTATCTCGAGCTCCTCCACCGCTGAGCCAGCGAGGCGCGGCCGCCGCCATGAAGGTCCACACCTACGAGAAGGCATTTCTCGCCGTCGGGATCGTGGTGCTCCTCGCCTGCATGGCCGCGCTGGTGTGGGCGACCGTGGCCATGGGCATCCACCTCCCGGGCCCCGCGGGGCGCATCGACCCGAAGGCCGTCTACCGGACGGCGCCATTCGACCATCCGGGCGTCAGGCAGGTCGCCCCCGGCCGGTACGAGGCGGTGCTGGTGGCGCAGACGTGGGCGTTCAACCCGCCGGTGATCCGGGTGCCCGCCGGCGCGGACGTGGAGTTCATCGCGACCACGGTGGATGTCATCCACGGCTTCGACATCGAGGGGACGCGGCTCAACATGATGCTCATCCCCGGGCAGATCAGCCGCAACAGTCATCGCTTCACCGAGCCCGGAGAGCACCTGCTCATCTGCCACGAGTACTGCGGGCTCGGGCACCACACGATGTCCGGCAGGATCGTCGTCGAACCCGTCGCCACCGACCTCCACGCGCCAGAGCGGGAGCACGAGGGCGAGCACGAGCGACACTAGGAGATCCGCCATGGCCGCGCTCACCCCCACCGTCGTGGATCCCACCGGCTACGAGCTCCCCGCGTCGCAGCGCCGGCTGCTGCGCTGGATGCTCTACATCGGCTACGCCGCGCTCACCGCCGGCGTGTTCCACGGCCTCGCCAACGCGCTCTCCTACGCGCGCATCAGCATCCTCGGCTGGTTTCCCGCGCTCCACACCTACTACCAGGGGCTCACCGCGCACGGCGTGGCGAACGTGTTGATCTTCACCTTCTCCTTCGCCAACGGCTTCCTCCCGCTCATGACGGCGCGCGCGCTGAGCCGCCCGCTCGACCTGCGGCTGCTCCGGGCGAGCTTCCTCGCGCTGCTGCTCGGGAACCTGCTCGTCATCTACGCCGTGGTGAGCAACCGGGCGAGCGTGCTGTACACCGCGTACGCCCCGCTCCAGGCGCACTGGACCTTCTACGTGGGGCTGGTGCTCGTGGTGGTGAGCACGTGGCTCGCGCTCGCGAGCATGCTGCTCGACCTGCGCGGCTGGCGGCGGGAGAATCCCGGTGCGCGCATCCCGCTCCTCGCGTACGTCTCCGTCACGTCGTACCTGATGTGGTTCCTGGCGTCGCTTCCCGTGGCGGTGTCGTTCCTCGTCTTCCTGATCCCGTGGTCGCTCGGCCTGCGCGCCGCCGTCGACCCGCTGCTCACGCGCACGCTCTTCTGGTTCACCGGCCACGCGATCGTGTACGCGTGGCTCCTGCCGGCGTACGTCTCCTGGTACGCGCTCCTCCCCCGGCAGGTGGGGGGGACGCTGATCAGCGACTCGTACACGCGGATCGTGTGGATCCTCTTTCTGCTCCTCTCGATCCCCACCGGCATCCATCACCAGTACACCGACCCGGGCATCTCCCCCTCGCTCAAGGCGCTGCACGGCGTGCTCACCTTCGGCATCTTCTTTCCCAGCCTGGCCACGGCGTTCAGCGTGATGGCCGCGCTCGAGATCGGCGGGCGGCGCAACGGCGGGCGCGGGCTGCTCGGCTGGATCCGGCGGCTCCCGTGGGGCGATCCGTCCGTGACCGCGCAGCTCCTGGCGATGCTCACGTTCGTGCTCGGCGGCGCCACGGGACTCATCAACGCGAGCTACACGATGAACCAGGTGGTGCACAACACCACGTGGGTGCCGGGGCACTTTCACATGACCGTGGGCACCGCGGTGGCGCTCACCCTCATGGGTGTGGCGTACTGGCTCATCCCGTACCTCTCCGGGCGCGCGCTCTACAGCCGCCGGCTCGCGCTCGCGTCCGCGTGGACGTACACCATCGGCATCCTGATCTTCGCCCGCGGGATGATCTCGGGCGGACTGCACGGGATGCCGCGCCGCACCTTCATGGCCGGCGCCACGTACTACGATCCCGCGTGGCGGCTCCCCGGGATTCTCACGGGGATCGGCGGGACGCTGATGTTCGTGGGCGTGATGCTCTTCTTCGTCGTGATCGGGCTGACGCTCGTGGCCGGACGGCGGGGCGAGGCGCCGATGGACATCCCGGTCTCCGAGACGCTCACCGCGCCCGCGCTCACCGGATGGGAGCCGCGGCTCGACCGGCTCGGCTGGTGGTTCGCCGCGGCGGTGCTGCTGATCCTGATCGCGTACGGGCCGTTCTTCCTCACCTACGCGCCGCGCGCGGTGTCGCCGGGATTCAGGATCTACTGACTGGCGCGCCTACCGGATGGTGTAGAGGTAGGCGGCGATGTCCCTGGCATTTCCCTCGGTGACGCCGAGATTCGGCATCACCGTCCCCGGTTCGATCGCCTGCGGCATCTCGATCCAGCGGATCAGGAAGTCCGGCGTGTTCTGCACCTCCCCGGCGATGTACGTGCGTCGCGACCACGCGGTGAGCGGCGGCCCGACGGTGCCGCCGTCCTGCACGCCCGGGATCATGTGGCAGGAGTTGCAGCCGTAGTTCTGGATCAGCGCCTTGCCGCGCTCCGGATCGCCGCCGGCGATCGCGCGCGTCTGCCCACGCGCCTGACGACAACCGCCGAGCGCGGCGACGAGGCCGATCGCCGCCGCGGCGGCGATCCACCCCGAGAGTCGTCCATGGCTCCAGCCCGCGCGCATCATGCGCTCCCCTCCTGTCAGTGGTGTGGTCGCGACGTGCTGTCCGGCACGAGGCCGCCGCGGTACGGCGGCGCCTTCTTCGCGCCGGCCGGTGGCGGCACGGGCTCCCGGAGGAGCGCGCGCGTGGCGGTGCCCGTGCTGGCGGCGGCTTCCCCCATTCCCGCGTGGCTCTTGTGCCCTCCCGGCCACGGCTCGCCGCGCACCTGGCTGATCGCCCACACGTACGCGGCCACGCGCCGCACCTCGTCATCGCTGAGATCCGACTTCCCGCCGCGCCCCGGCATCCGGATCGGCGAGCGCGTGAGCGCGTCCGGGATGCCGAGCGTGATCAGCGAGTCGAGGTCGTGCCAATCCTTCTGCGCGTACGCGAGCGACACCGTGATCGCATCCCCCGCCGCCGGCTCTCCCTCTCCCTCCGCGCCGTGACAGACGAAGCAGTGCCCCTTGCCGTGATAGATCGAATCGCCCGCGACGATCGTCTGGATCGTCATTCCCGCCGGGAGCGTCGGGAGCGTGTCCGGCTGGTCGGGGTCCGGGGTCGACGTCGCGCCGCCGCTCTGCTGCCGCCCGGGTCCGCCCGGGTTACCGCTCGCACCCGCTTCGGCGCCCTGCTGTCCGTTCTTCGCGGCCTGTCCCTGCCCGGTGCCCTGCCGCCGCTGCTGCTGGGGCTCGGTCGCGCCGGCGTGACCGCCCTGCGCGCGCGCGCGCGCCGGCGCGCACAGCGCGAGGAGGGCGAGGGTGGCGAGCACCGATGCGGTCGCGCGCGTCGTCATGGGGTGCCTCGGTTCGGCAGCGCGAACACGTACAGGTAGTCGCCGCGCGGTGTGTCCATCGTCTGGATCCCCGTGGCCGCCACGGCCACGTACTGCGTGCCGTCCAGCTCGTAGGTGATCGGCGGCGCGTTGATCGCCGCGCCCGTCTTGAACGACCAGAGTTGCCGGCCGGTCTTCGCGTCGAAGGCGATGAACCGCTCGTCCGAGGTCCCGGTGAACACCACGCCGCCGGCGGTGGCGACGGAGCCGGAGATCACCGGCTTCCCCACGCGCTCGGACCACGCGATGCGGCCGGTGCCGAGGTCCACCGCGGTGAACAGGCCGTAGCTCTTCATCGTGTCCACGGGAGAGACGCCGCCCCCCCACCACTGCGCCGGCGGCCGCAGCACCTCGTGCTTCTGCTTCATGCGCTGGGGGAGGAAGTTGGCGTCGATGTACATGTAGCCGGTGCGCGGACTGTACGACGGCGGCCCCCAATCCGATCCACCGAGCGTGCCCGGGTTCACGATCACGCCGGCCGGCGTCGGCGGCGTCATGTAGTTGAGCAGCGGCACGAACGGCGCCGACTTCCGGATCGGCTTCCCCGTGGCGCGGTCGAGCACGTAGACGAAGCCGTCCTTCCCCGCCTCGGCCACCGCCTTCACGATCTTGCCGGTGGAGTCGCGCACATCCACGAGCATCGGCGGCGTGGTCGCGTCGTAGTCCCAGAGGTCGTGCGAGACCTCCTGGTAGTACCAGCGCAGCTTCCCCGTCTCCGCATCGAGCGCGACCACGGAGCAGGTGTAGAGATTGTCCCCGGGGCGCACCGTGCCGTCGTTGTCCGGCGCCGGGTTGCCGACGTTGATGAAGAGCAGCCCCAGCGCCGGATCGTACGACGGGTGGTGCCACATCGGCCCGCCTCCGTGCTGCCACGCGTCGGCGTACTTCGCGCTGTCCGCCTTCTCCCTCGCGACGTCGCGGTGGAACGACTGCCCCCACTCGTCGTGCTCGCGCCACTTCCCCCACCACCCTCCTTGGGCGGGGCTCGGGATGGTGTAGAAGCGCCAGCGGTGCGCGCCGGTGTCCATGTCGTAGGCGTCCACGAAGCCGCGCCCCCCCTGCTCGCCGCCGCTCATGCCGGTGATGACCATCCCGTCCAGCACCGTGGGCGCGCCGGTGATGTGGTAGCCGAGGTTCGGGTCCGCCACCTGCACGTCCCAGAGCTTGCGTCCCGTGCGCGCATCGAGGGCGACGAGGCGCGCGTCCACCGTGCCCATGAACACCTTGCCGCCGTACACCGCGACGCCGCGGTTGATCGCCGCGCAGCAATCCACCGTGGTGCGGTACTGGTGCGCGTACTCCCACTTCTTCTTCCCCGTGCGCGCATCGAGGGCGAACACGTGATTGAGCGCGGTGGAGATGTAGAGCACCCCGTCCTGCACGATCGGGCCGGACTCCGACGCGTGCGGGATGCCGGAGCGGTGGACCCAGGCGAGCTGGAGGCGGCCGACGTTCGCGGTGTCGATCTGCGCGAGGGGGGACCAGCGGCGGTTCGAGTAGTCGCGTCCATAGGTGGGCCACTGCGCGCTGTCCTGTATCGCCGCGCGCAGCGCACGGTCGGCCTCTTCGGCGCCGGTGCTCGCCACCTCCCCGCCCGCTTCCTCCTGGTGCGTGCGCGAGCAGCCCGCGAGCACCAGGATGGCCAGCGTCATCGGCACCACCCATCGTCCTCTCCGTCGAACCCCGCCTGTCATCTCCATCGCTCCCTCGTGCGTGCTGGCCGCGATGCATGGCATTTGCCATGCCTGGCGCGCCGTTCGCGCGCGAGCACCACCGCGATGGGCTTTCTTTGTGCGCCGCGCGCGCTTCGCATGGGAGAGCCGGGGTATTCGTATGGGAGTCCATACACAGTGGCGCGACGCTTGCCCCTCGACGCGGGGCGCGGCCGCGTGCAGCGCGCGGCGCGCTCGTCACAGGAGGTGTCATGTCCTCGCGCATCGTCGCGGCCCTGCTCGTTGCCGGGCTCGCCGCAATCGTCGTCCCCCGCCGCGCATCGGCGCAGGAGGCGCCGCACTGCCGGATCGTCTGCCGCCCGACGTTCAGCGTCGGCCTCGGCGGCCTCACGTCGCACCTGTTCGATCAGCCGCGCGTGGCGAAGGCCAGCGGCGGCGTCGCGCGCCTCCCGACGAAGACCAACCTCTACGCGAGATTCCTCGTCGTCGCGCCCACCGCCCTGCCGCGCACGAGCCTCGTCTTCAGCGCGAGCTGGCTCCCCACCGCGAAGACCGCGGCCAACCCGTTCACCGAGTACACGGCGAGTGAGCTGGGGGACCAGACGCTGCACGCCAACACGCCGTCGCTCACGCTCGGCGCCGCCGTCGATCTGGTGCGGGCCAAGCAGACCCGCAACCTGTTCGGGCTCGCCGCCTACCTCAACGACCTGTACAGCCCCGCCGCGCGGCCGACGGACCGGAGCTCGTACACGCACAAGCTCGACCTCGGGTTGTCGAGCAGCATCGCCGTCTTCGATTGGACCCCGCCCCAGACCTACCTGCACCAGTCGAAGGCGTTCCTCATCCTCGACTGGACGGCGACCGGGCTGCCGCACAGGGGAGACGAGGTCCCCGCCGGCGAGCGCACCTTCCTCGAGACGGTGCGGCCGTGGTCGTTGATCTACGGGATCAGCTTCCCGATCGCGTCGGGAAAGTGAGGGCGGCGGGGCGGACGAGCGCGGTGCGGCTCGCGGTCCGCGCACGTCGTCAGCATCGCCTCGGCCGCCCTCGGCGCTATTCAAGCTCCTGGTTGACCCGCGAGAGCCGCGTGAGCAGCTGCAGGCGGCTCTGGAATCGCTCGGGCGTCATCCGCTCGAGGTAGTCCTCGGTGATGCCGATCATCCTGGAGCGCGCATCGTAGGCGACAGTCGGGTAGGTGCCCCACCGCTGCAGCTCGTCGATGAGCCCGAGTCGCGCGAGCCCATCCCTGAGCCGGTCGTTCTCCGTCGCCACGTGCCAGGACTCCGTCCCGTGCAGCGCATCCGAGGCGCGCTCGTAGCCGTATCGCACCTCCCAGTCATTGCCCGCCGGCTCCCCGACGCCTCGCCGGATTCTCCGCGCATCCCGCCCCGCGACCGTATCCATGGCGATGGCGAAGTAGGCCTGGGCGTTGTTCGGGCTGCGCGGAGAATCCGATGTGGGACCGGCACGCGCGATCACCCCTCGCCCCTCGTAGCGGCCGGTCATCTGGCCGCCGTGGGCGCGTCCGTCGATGATGGGTGCAAGAGGTGCCCAGAACCTGCGCCGCTGCCGGTGCCAGCGGCGGACGTACCACACGAGGAACAGGGCCAGCAGGATGAAGCTCACCAGCCAGCCGCGCAGCTCGGCGAGGGGACTCGGAGGCATCGGCTCGCCCTCCACGCATCAGGGTTGCGAGAGCGTTCGGCACGTCATTGCAGCGTGAGCTCCACGCGTCGGTTCCGCGCCCGTCCCTCCGGAGTCGCGTTGGTGGCGATGGGCCGGGACTTCCCGAAGCCGGCCGTCGTGAGCCGGTCGGGCGCCACCTGATGGCGCTCCACGAGCGCCCGTTTCGCCGCTTCGACCCGGCGTCGCGAGAGCTCCAGGTTCGCCGCCGCATCCCCGATGCTGTCGGTGTGTCCCTCGAGCCGGAGCTTCCACTCCGGGTGCCGCTGCATCGCGGCGGCGATCTCGCGGAGCACCGGCTCCGACTGCGGGCGGATGGAATCGCTCGCGAACGCGAAGTAGATGCCGTAGACGATCGCTCGCCGGCGCGTCGCGAGCGCGCGCTCGATCTCCCCTCGAGGCGCGCCCGCGCCCGCGCCCGCGCGGGCGGACGGGTGCTCGGGGTACTCGATCTTCACCACCTGCCCGGCCCTGCTCCTGAGGATCAGGGGGAGGTCGGGATCGTCGAGCACCCAGCAGACGAAGTCGCTCACCTGCTTCCCCGTGCTGTCGGCGACGTGCCCGCGCGCGACGATGGCCCGCACCACGACGGGGCTGTCGTTCACCAGGATGTTGAACGAGACGGGCGTGGGACTCAGGCGCCGGAGCGTGCCAGACGCGTAGAACACGCGCGGCCAGACGAGCCACACGCGCCTGGCGTTCCGCACCGTCAGCCGAGCCTCCCCGCGCGTCTTCAGATCCTCGAGCACCGCCCGCGACACGCCGAGCGGCGTGCTGCCGGGGAGCACGGCCGATTCCCCCTCGGCGTACACGTTGTCGCTGATCCGGGCGGTGCGGATGTCGGCGGCGAGCGCCGCGCGCCGCACCGTCACATGGAGCGTCTTCTCGCCGAGCATCTTCGCGAGCAGCCACGGCACCGGCACCTCGGCCGATGCGGTGAGCCACACGGTGTCCTTCCCGACGGAGTCGACGCTCTCGATGAGCTCGTAGTCCCCGATCTCCTCGGTGACCGCGGTGACGATCGTGAGCCCCGGCACGAGCGGGATGCGCGCGGAAGGGAGCTCCCGAGCGGAGCTGTGGCTCGCGGCGCGCACCTGCGCATCGGACCGGCCGGCGACCAGCGCGAGCGCGATCGTGCCGGCGGCCGTTGCGAGCGCCCTGCCGCGCGGCCATCTCGGTCTGTTCGGCCAGGCGATGCGAGCCATGGCCCCTCCGTGTGCTACGGCACTCGAGAGATGTTGGGCGGCGGCCGATGGCTCGAGTCCTCACGGCTCCCCGAGTCCGGGCCGAGGCCGAGCTTGTACGGTGTGCTGCTCGATCGGACCGGGCCTGGTGCGCGGCGCCGGCTCGTCAGGCTCTCGGCGCTCGGCGAGACCTGGCCCACGCGATCCGCCCGCTTGCTCGACTTCTGGCAGCCGCCGATCGCGATCGCCGCGAAGGCTACCGCTCGGAGCGGCACGACCGCGCGCGCGCGGCTGGTGCGCGCACGGCGCGCCTCGGGTCGGGCGGGGCTCCCCTGTCGCGCCGTCACGGAGCCCCCGGGAGCTTCACGCCGGGCTTCAGCACCGCGACGGGCTTTCCCTGCCCGTACGCTTCGACGATGCCCCCTTGCCCGTCGTAGCCTGCCTGAACGACGCTCGCACCGCCCAGCGTCAGGGCGAGAACGCCGGCACCCGGATGAGCCTGACTCTGCGCGAGCTCCGCCTCGGGCGCGCCGATCGGCCCGGCGAAGACCGTTCCGAAAGCACCCTTGGTCGCGATCCCCGCCTGCCCACCTCCGCCGCCACGGACGACGACCTGCCCGTCGCCCTCGGCGTTGCCGGCAGTGATGGTCGTCACGCCCGCGGAATTCCGCAGCAGCATGCCGCCTCCGCTCCCGTCGATCGTCTCCCCGATTCCGGCGACGACGTTGGCCTTGTCCCGGATCTTGAGCGCGTGATTCCCCGCGGCCAGGCGGCCGAGCTCTATGCTTGGCTTGCCGTTCTCCTCGAGGAAGTAGCCCGCGCGGGACTTCTCGGCTCTGAGAAGTGCGGCGGCTCCGCCATCGCGACTCCATGCCGCTACGTATCCATCCCCCTCCGGCGTCGATGCGATCGCGGCCGTCGGGCGTCCGTTCACGGCGACGAAGGCGCCTTCGTGGAGAGATCCCTCCGCGGCAAGACCGATGTCACCGATCAGCGCCACGGGCTCGGCGGCCTGGTTCGCGACGTAGAGCCCCGATTCGTTCTCGAGGATGCCGAGCGCGCCGATGACGTTCCCCTCGGCGCTGCGCACCTTGAGGAATCGCTGGACTCCCTGGGTGTTCACCTCGAGGATCGTCTTCCCCGCCTCGTCCACGACTTTGAACGGCGCCCTGACCGTGACCACCTGGGGCTCCTGCATCGCACGGCGCTCGCCGCCACGACCGGCCGCGCCCACGACCAGGGTGCCCACGGCCATCACGAGCACCATCGCGGCAAGCCGGCCGGGGCGCACCCTGCGTCGCTGTCGCTGCGCCATCACGCCCTCGAGCTCGTCGCGAGCACTCGCCAGCTCGCGCTCCAGCGCGGCGACTCGCTGCTCCAGCGAACCTGCACTGTCGGTCATGGGGCACCTCCGTTGGCCAGCCGGACTTCAGCGACCTCACACGATTCCGGTCACCTCGGGGAGTGGGGTGAGTCCCAGCGATTCACCCGACGCGCGGCGGACACCTCAGGATCGTCGGATCACCGCCCGGGAACCCCTGCGCCGGACCGTCGGGCTGGGTCTTGCCGTGGTGCGTCGCGTCGTCGTACCTGCGCTGCAGATCGTTCTCCTGGTCGGCGAACGCGTTCAGCTTCTTCTGGAGATTCGCGACCGCCTCGTCCCGGCTCGGTCCTGTCGCGGAGACGGTCCCCCCCGTCTGCGACTGGAGCTGGCTGGCGAGCCGCTGCGCGACCTGGATGTGCCCCTGCTCGTGCTGCATCACCGCCCGGTTGTAGCGGTCGACCGCGGCCTGCTCCGCGGTGGTCCCGTGGTCCAGCACCACCTTGTTGACGTTGACCTCGGGATTGGTGGTGAACGTGACGGGCACGCTCGCCGTCCAGCTCTTCCCATCGGCGCTCTGTGCCACGCGCAGGTTGCTGGGGGAGAAGCTGGCCCTGAAGTGCGGATTGGCGTTTCCCGGCTCGAAGACATTGACGTGCGCGGCCGCCGCGGCGCAGTCATCGAACTTCTCGGGAGTCACATTGGGCGAGTTGCCGCCACCACCGCCGCCGCCGGCGCCGCCACGGCTGGCACCTCCGCCGCCCGCACCGCCGCCGCCACCTCCGCGTCCAGCATGTCCACCCCCGCGACCTCCTCCGGCGCCGCCGCCTCCGCTCTGCCCCAGCACCCCACCTCCCTGCTCGCCGCCATCTCCCGCGCCACGTCCGGAGAATCCCAACCGCTGGCCACCACCGCTCGGCACCGCCGCGGCCTCCGACGGCTCCCAGTCGATCGGATTCAGCGTGCCGTCTCCCTTGCCGGGGCGGCCGGCGAGCGCAGGCGGAACGTACAGCTCGACGCGCGTGCGTGTGTAATCGGTGGGGAAGTAGCGGATGAAGAAGCCGCGAGGATGATCGGACCAGCGACCGCGCGGTACCGCGGCGGGGCCGGCCGGGGCGACGCCGGCGAGCACCGCGAGGCGCTCCGCGTCGGCGTACGAGAGCGAGGGCGAGATCAGCGCGCGACGGAGGTCGTTCTCCGCCTCCAGTGCCCGGCGCGCCGGCTCCGGCAGCTTCCCCTCGACCTCCGCCAGCACCGCGGGGGTGAGCACGTCCAGCGTGCCGCTCCGGAGGCCGCTCAGCTCCGATTGCGACAGCAGCGTGGTGGCCGCCGCCTTCACGCGCGGATTCAGGTCGTCGTACTTCGCGCGCGCGAGGAGCGCCCAGAGGAGCAACTGGATGTCCGGCTGCGCGACCTCCGGGTGCGCGAAGCTCCGATCGAGGATCGTCCGCACGAGGTCGGCCTTCTTCCCCCGCAGCGCCGCGGTCAGATAGCCATCGCCGCCGGGCGCCGGACCGTGCGTCCCCGCCTTGAGGCAATAGCTCTCCACCTCGATCACGTAGAAGCCCGGTTCGGTGATGACGAATCCGCCGGTGCTCGTTCGCGGAAGACGCGCGAGCGCGCGGTAGGGCGCGTGCGTGCCGAAGGTGTCGGGGAGGAAGAGCGTGTCGTGGGTGTCGCCGAACGACGTGCTCAGCGGATCCTCACCCAGCAGCAGCTTGTCCGCGCTGGAGAGCCGGGCCGCGGCGCCGAGCGCGACGGCCTCCGGATCGATCGCCGAGCGCACCTGAGCACAGGCGATCACGCCCGCGGCAACTGCGGCAGCGATGATCGCGGCGAGACCGGCGTGCTCCCATCGACGCTCTGTCTGCATGGGCGCGTGTACTCCAGCGACTGCGGTCCCATGCGTCCGGGCGTCCGGCGTCATCCTCGCGAAGCGCGATGCGACTGGCCGGAGCCGGAGCGACCGGCCAGTATAAACTCTCCCGGCCAGCGCCGCCAGAAGATCGTCGGCGCACCCCGGAATGCGAGCACGGCCACCCGGTGAGGTGGCCGTGCTGCTCCGGGCACGAGCGCGGAGTGCTACTTCAGGCCGAACGTCGTCGTGGCCAGCACGATCCCCTGGTAGGAAACGGTGGTCCTCCAGCTCCCCGTGCTCCACGCCGTGCTCGACTTCAGATTGAAGATGTACTGTCCCGCGGTGGTGTCGTACCGCCACGCCGTCGAGCCGGCCGAGTAGTCGTTCACGTCGATGCTGGCCCCGTCCACCGCCCCCTCCAGCTCGATCACCAGGCGCAGTCCGTCCGCGAGATCGGTCGCGGGCGTCCCGTCGGCGTAGGTCGGCGGCAGGAACTTGTGCGGGATGGTGGAGCCGCGCTTGTGCACACTGAACGGTGCGGTCATGCGCAGCGGCGCCAGGAAGCCGGTGCCGTCGACGTTCAGGCCGATGAACACGTCGAAGGTGCTCGGCGCACTCTCGTTCCCTCTGGCGTCCTTCGCGGTGCAGCTCACGGTGGTGGTGCTCCCGATGGGGAGCACGGTTCCGGCCGTGTAGTCGCAACCGAAGGTGGACGGCTCGGAGACGTGGTTCACATCCGCCACCGCGATGCCCAGCGACCCGAGGTCGAGCGTCGCGCCGTGGATGTCGGCGGCGATCAGGGTGATCGTGCTCGTGGGAAAGCTGGTGAAGTAGGCCGGCGTCGTGTCCACGATGGTGATGTGGAAGCTTCCCGTGGTCGTGAGCCCACCGGCATCGGTGACCGCGCAGGTGACCGTCGTCGTGCCGAGCGGGAAGGTGTCGCCGCTCGCGTGGTCGCAGGACACGCTCGACGTCAGGTCGCCATCCTCGAGATCGCTCGCCGTGGCGGAGAAGCTCACCGCGGCGCCGGCACTGCTCGTCGCCTCGGCCGTGATGTCCGATGGCACCGTCAGCGACGGGCTCGTGTTCACGTGCGCGCAGTCGACGAAGGTGACGTGGACGGTGGCGCTGGTTCCGGCACCGAGCTTCGCGCCGGTCTGGTTGGTGTTCGTGATGTTGGACGGCGTCAGCACGATGTTGGGAACGACCGTCCCCGCCCCGGCGGCGCTCGCGTTCTCCACCGTGAGCGTCACGTCGTTCTCCTGCGGGGGGACGGGACCCGTGCCGCGCGGCCCCACCGTGATCGTCGTGGGCGCGGAGTACGACCACGCGTGCGTGGCGCCATCGTACGTCGCCCTGGTGTAGACGGAGAACGTGGCGGTACCATCCTGCCTGCCACTGGTCAGAAAGATGACCTTGACCTGGCCCGTGGCGGTGGCGGGGCAGGCACTCGGCGTCAAGCTGAGTGGCGTGGTGCTCGATCCCACGGCGGTCGATCCCACCGAGCCATCCACGACGGACAACGACGGCCGGGTCGGCCGCGGCGCCGGGGCCGGCGCCCCTTCCGTGATCACCATCAAGCGGGAAGACGAGACGTTCGAGACGGCGGTGGGGCTGTCGCTACCGTTGCACGCGCCGACGAACGCCAGCGCAGCCAGCGACAGGACGGCGGAGTACCTCATGGGCGGCGTCTCCATGGAGACAAGGTCCGGTGCAGCGCGGAGGGCGGTGAGGCGAGGCGAAGTGAGCAAGAGCACGGCCTCGGCCGCACGCGCCCGGGCGCGTGCGGCCCGGGCGGTGGGCGACCGGCGGACAACTCGCGATCCGCAATGCGCTTAGGCGACACCGGGAAGGGACGCCGCGGGCCCGGAGGGCATCCCGGAAGTGCCTCGCCAGACGTCCGGGCGCCGAGCGATGATGCGTGGCCGCCTCGACACTATTGCAACGTCACGGCAGCAGGAGCGTCGTCCGTCGCCGTGTCTGTAGGGCAAAAGCCGGCGCGATCGAGAGCATCGGCGACACGGCGGGCGACGACGATCCGCATCGCGTGCCCCGCGCGAAGATTCACCGGGCCCGTCGCGAAGCGCGCCGCCCACTCCGCCACGCCCGAGTCCTCCCGCACGCGAAACCCGGCGGCGCTGAGCTCCAGCGCCATCTCCTCCGGCGACCAACTGCTCCGCATCGGCTCGCGCACGAGGCGGAGGACCCAGGCCGCGAGCCATGGGGGCATCGCCGTGTGATAGTTCACGATGAGCGTCGACCCCACGGCGCTCAGGCGGCGGACGTCGGCCAGCGTGCTCCGCATCGCGTCGCGCGCGAGGTACATCACCACCCCCTCCCAGATCCAGCACGTGGGCCGCGCCGCATCGTGCCCGGCGCGCTCGAGGGCGCCGGCCAGTGCGTCGTGCCGGAAGTCGACCGGCACGTAGGTGACGCGCGCGATCGCCGAGGGGAGCGCGGCGATGCGCGAACGCTTCGCCGCCTGCGTCGCCGGCTGATCGACCTCGAGCACGCGTACCGCTCCCAGCTCCGCCATCCGCCACGCCCGGCCATCGAAGCCGGCGCCGAGGATGACCAGTTGCGTCGCGCCCGCGGCGATCGCGTCGCGCACCGCGGCATCGATCGCCTCGGTGCGCAGCGCCATCATGTCGGCCTGCACGCGCGCGAAGGCCAGCGACACGCCGTCTTTCCCCGCGCGCAGCGCGCGCTCCACCCTCGCGAGCCGCCGCGCCCACCGGGCGTCGAGCAGGGCGCGCGCCGTGGGATCGTGAAAGTCGCGCACGTGCGAGGCGCCAGCGTCGGCGAGGGCGCGCAGGTACGCCACGTACATGGCGGTCCGGCTGTAGCTCATCGGCACCGCCCGGCACTCGCCGCTGCCGCCAGCTCCTCGTAGAGGCGCGCCGCCGCGCGCATCCCCGACCGGAAGTGATCGAGGTACAGGTGCTCGTCCGGCGCGTGGGCGTTCTCCCCCGGCGCCCCGATGCCGAAGAGGATCGTCGGCGCACCGAGCGCCTCCTGGAAGACGGAGACGATGGGATTCGATCCCCCTTCGCGGGTGAGCAGCGGCGGGCGTCCGAAGCCGTGCGCCATCGCGCGCATCGCGGCGCGGAGCGCAGGCGCGTTGGCGGGGAGCGACCATGGCCGTCCCCCGTGCAGCCGCGTCAGGCGCACGGTCGCGCCGCGCGGCGCGACGGCGCGCGCCACTTCCTCGAGGTGGGCCTCGAGCAGATCCCCGATCTTCCCGGGCTCCTGATCCGGCACGAGGCGCGCGCTCACCTTCGCGACCGCCGCGGCGGGCACGATCGTCTTGATCCCATCGCCGGCGAAGCCCGACTGGATGCCGTTGACGTCGAGCGTCGGGCGGGTCCACATCCGCTCGAGCGGAGTCCATCCCGGCTCGCCCCAGAGCGCCTCCACACCGAGCGCCTCCGCCAGCGTCGCCGCGTCGAACGACAGCGCGCGCAGCTCGGCGCGCTCCGCGTCGCCGAGCGGCAGCACGTCATCGTAGAAGCCGGGAACCGCGACCCTGCCATCGCGGTCGCGCAGGCACGTCAGCAGCTCCGCGAGCACGAGCGCCGCGTTTGGGACCACGCCGCCGTAGGTACCGGAGTGCACGTCGGCCGGCGCGCAGCGCACCACGATCTCGAAGCACGCGATCCCCCGCAGCGCGCGCGGGATCGATGGCACCCCACGCGCGAGCATCGCGCCGTCGGAGTCGACGACCACGTCCGCCGCGAGCAGCTCGGCGTGCGACCGGACGAAGCGCTCCAGATTCGGGCAGCCGATCTCCTCCTCCCCCTCCAGGATGACCTTGACGTTGATCGGGAGCCGGCCGGAGGTGGCCAGGTGCGCCTGGAGCGCCGCGATGTGGATGAAGAGCTGCCCCTTGTCGTCGGTCGCGCCGCGCGCGTACAGGCAGTCGTTCCGGAGCTCCGGCGCGAACGGCGGGGAGGTCCAGTCATCGAGCGGATCGGGAGGCTGCACGTCGTAGTGGCCGTAGATCAGCGCCGTCGGCGCACCCGGCGCGTGCAGCCAGTCGGCGCACACGATCGGGTGTCCCGGCGTCGACACCACGCGGGCGTGCTCCAGCCCCGCGCGACCGAGCGCCGCCGCGAGCCACTCCGCCGCGCGCGTCATGTCGGCCGAGTGCGCGGGCAGCGCGCTCACGCTGGGGATCGCCAGCAGCTCCACCAGCTCCGAGTGGAACCGGTCCTCGTTCGTCGCGAGGTACATCTCTACGGCGTTCATCGGGTGCGTACCACCTTCAGGTTGAGAAAGGCCTCGATGCCGGACACGCCACCCTCGTGGCCGTGGCCGCTGTCCTTCACTCCGGCGATGCCGACGTCGGGGGGCACGCCGCGCAGCGCGTTGATCCCGACGCTCCCGGTCTCGAGTGCCGCCGCGACCGCGGCGGCGATGTCGTCACGCTCGGTGAACACGTAGCCCGCGAGCCCGTACGCGTTGGCGTTGGCGCGCTGCACTCCCTCTTCCAGCGTGCGGAACGGCCACACCGGCACGATCGGCCCGAACGGCTCCTCGCTCGCCAGCGCCGCGCCCTCGCCGAGATCGGTGAGCACGGTGGGCGACCAGAACCAACCGGGGCGGTCGAGGCGCATCCCTCCGCAGCGCACGCGCGCGCCGTGCGCACGCGCATCGGCCATCAGCCGCTCCATCGCCGCGAGCCGCCGCGGATTCGCGAGCGGTCCCATGTCGGCGCCCGCATCGCGACCGTCGCCGACGCGGATCGCGCGCGCGATCTCGACGAGCGCCTCGACGAACCGCTCGTGGACCGGCGCCTGCACGTAGATGCGGCTCGGCGCGTTGCAGCTCTGCCCCGCGCACTCGAACTTGTACGCCGCGATCGCCCGCGCCGCGCCCTCGATGTCGGCGTCGTCGAACACGAGCACCGGCGCGTGCCCGCCGAGCTCGAGCACGCACCGGATGAGCGACCCCGCCGCGCGCGCCGCGAGCGCCTTCCCCACCGCGGTGGAGCCGGTGAACGACAGCGCCCGCACGCCGGGCGCACCGATCAGCCGCTCGGAGATCGCCGGCGGGTCGCCGAACAACAGGTTCACCACGCCAGGGGGCGCGCCGGCATCGGCGAGGGCGGCGACGAGCATCACCGCCACCGTCGGCGTCTCCTCCGCCGCCTTGAGCACCACCGGGCACCCCGCCGCCAGCGCCGCGGCGAGCTTGCGGGCGATGATCACCGCCGGGTAGTTCCACGGCGTGAAGGCGGCCACGGTGCCGATCGGCTCCGGGCGAACGCTGGTGTCGCCCGCCGCCTGACGCGGCGCGCAGACCTTCGGCGCCGCGTCCGCGTGCCAGGCGAGGGTCTCGACCGCCCGCAGCACCTCGGCGCGCGACTCGGCCAGCGTCTTTCCCTGCTCCGTGGTGAGGGCGAGCGCGATCGTCTCCTCGCGCTCGGCGACCAGCATCGCGGCCGCGCGCAGGATCTCGGCGCGCCGGTGAACGTCGGTGCACCGCCACGAGGCCGCCGCGCGCGCCGCGGCCTCGACGGCGGCGTCGATGTCGGCGCGCTCGGCATGCGCCACCCGACCCACCACGCACGTGGTCGCCGGGTCGTGCACGCCGGCGAAGCGCCCGCGAGCGCCCTCGCGCCACGACCCATCTATGTACAGCAGAGCGTCCGTCATCAGGTGTCGATGGGTGAAGGTTCGAGGTAGCGGCGCCATCGAGGACGCGGGGGACATGCGAATGTACTCCGAGCGCGTGCCGGCAGGCGACGACCTCCCAGGGAATCGTCCAGCATCGCGCCACCGCTGTTCCCGCCGGGTGATCGTCAGCGCCGCCACGTGCGTGAGCAGCGCGCCGAGCGTCGCCGCGACGAACGCGCGCGCCACGCCGAGCCTGGGGAGCAGCGCGCCGACCGCGAGAAAGAACACCGCGAAGGAGAGGAGCCCGGTCAGGAGGGCGCGCAGGAAGCGGCGCGCCGCCTCCGCTCCCTCGTGGTGGTGCGTGAACGCCGCCATGATCGTGACGGCCACGGGGAATGGCGCGAGCAGTCCGCTCACGCGCGGGCCGACGATCGCCGCGGCGCGCGTGAGTCCCCACACCACCACGGCCGCGATCACCATGCGCACCGGGATGTCCCACGGCGGAGGGGAGCTCCTGGCGGACGCGTGCCGCTCGCGCGGGAGCAGTCGCCCCGTCCATGCGATCGCCACGAGCGCGACCACCACGCTCGCGCCCAGCGACGCCGTCACGCGGCCGAACGCCCACGTGCACGCGAGATACACCGCGCAGGCGAGCGTGGCGCTCACCGTCCACCCGCCCCGCCGCGAGGTCCACGTGTAGCAGACGACGTACGCGGCGAGCGACACGATCGCCAGCTCGATGCCGATGCACGCCTTCGCCGCGAACGGAGCACCGTGCTCGAGGGCGAGGAGGAGGACCGTCGGCCCGGAGGTGAGCGGCAGTGCCGCCAGCAAGCCGCCCGCCTCCGGGCCCCACTGTCGCGCGGCGAGGCTCGCCGCGCCGATGAGGAGCGGCGAGAGCAGCAGCCGGAGCGCGAAGGTCACCGCCGGGATGGACGTGAAGCCGTCGGACATGCCGGCAGCCTAACACCGTCCCGCTCGCGCCGTCTTGAACGCGCCGAGCGTGATGGGACGCGCTTAGCGCCGGCGGCGGAACTCCCCCGGCGTCAGCCCCGTCGCCCGCTTGAACACGCGGGAGAAGTGACTCTGGTCGGCGAAGCCCGCGCGGAGGGCGATCTCGCTCAGCGGCGCCGGCGACGCGAGCGCCCGGCGGGCGTAGTCGACGCGCAGCCGCCGAACGTAGTCGCCCACCGTGCACCCGAAGGTGCGGCGGAACTGGCGCGCGAGGTGGACCGGGTGCACGCCCACCGTGGCCGCGATCTCGTCGAGCGTGAGCGACTCGGCGAAGCGGTCGTTCAGCAGCTCGCGAGCGCGGCTCAGCCACGGCGCGCCGCCCGCCTCGCGGCCGAGGGTGCGCGCGCTCCAGCCGATCAGCTCGCAGGCGAGCCCCTCGAGCACCAGCGCGCTGCCGGGCTCGCGCCGCGCCGCCTCGGCGCGCATCTCGAGCGCGATCGCCGGCACGCGGCCATCGAGGAACTCGTGCGGCTCCGGCGCGATCCCCGCGTCGCCCAGCAGTCGATCCTGCCAGGCGCCGGTGAGCTCGATGTGGAAGCACGCGGCGTCGCCGTGGAAGATGCTCGAGTGCATCTCCTCGGCAGGGTGCAGCGAGAGATGGCGGGGGCTCCGACGCCGGTAGCCGCGGCGCCAGCTGTCGGTGTACTCGCCGGCCAGCGCGAGGCAGAAGCGCCACTCGCGGTGGGCGTGCGGCGGCATGCGAAGGTTCGCCGGATAGCGTCGCTCCAACAGCCGCAGGCCGCCGATCTCGGCGGCGACTCGCTCGGTGGGAATCGGCATGGTCCTGTCTCGAGGCTCGGGGCCGGACGACGGCGCCATCCCGTAAGCTAGCACGGGAGAGCGCCGCCGGCTGGCCGGAGCCGGGCAGGGCCGGCTGGGCGGGGCCGATTTCCGGCCCCGCGCCGACGCGCCGTGTGACCTCCGGCGGCGGTCGTTGGTCGAATCTGTAACGACCCTCCCACCGGTTCCCGTCCAGCGTGCAACCGCCAGCCGCCGGGCAGTCGAGTGCCGTCCTCTCGCGCGCGCTCTCCAACTTCGTGATCGAGCTCTCGATCGCGCTGCACAAGCACGCCATGTACCCGCACGGCCACCCGTCGCTGATGGCCGCCGAGGAGCGGATGACGCGGCGCCTGGATGAACTCCTCGGCGAACGCCCCTCCCTCGCGCTGGGAGTGGCGCGCGACCAGCTCATCATCGAAGGTGTCGCGACCGATCCCCGGCATCCCCTGCTCCACGGTCTCGCGCGATACCTCCATCGCCGCGACATCGGCGCGATGAAGTTCCTCCCCGGCGTGAGCCGCGATGAGCTGAGCGCGGTGCTTCGCGAGCTCGCGACCGACCCCGACGCCCAGCAGTCGGGGCTCGGGTCCGGCGAGGCCGGAGCGCCGCGGAGCTGGCCGCACGTTCGACTCTTTCCGCTCACCTACGACCAGCTCGAGCTCATCGATGCACCGGAGGAAGGCGCGAGCGACGCGAACGCGCATCCACGGACGGCGCAGATGTGGCTCGACCTGGCGCGCGCGGCGCTGCAGGGGGACGCGCCCCACGACGCGCCTCCCACGGATCCGGTGCTCGTGGCCGACGCGATCAACGCGCACGCGCGCGAGGAGGCGTACGATCAGGTGATCGTCGGGTATCTCCTCAAGATCGCCGACGAGCTGACGAGCGGCGAGCACGCCGAATCGGCCGTGCTGCGACAGCGCGTGTCACAGCTCGTTCGGGCGCTGGAGCCGGAGCAGCTCCGGCGCCTGCTCGCGATGGGGAGCGACGTGATGCAGCGCCGTCGTTTCGTGCTCGACGCGTCACGGACGATGGCGCTCGACGCGGTGCTGAGTCTCGTGCGGGCTTCGGCCGATGTCTCGGGGCAGGTCATCTCCGGCTCGCTCCTGCGCCTGTTCACGAAGCTCGCGGTGCACGCCGAGCGCGGCGCGGCTCCGGTGCGCACGGAGGTCGATCTCGGGTTGCGCGAGCACATCCAGCGGCTCGTCGCGGGGTGGCAGCTCCCCAACCCGAGCTCCGCGCGCTACGCCGCGGCGCTCGATCATCTGGCATCCGATGCTCCGCTCTTCCTCGTGCCCGAGGAGAGCACGCACGCCTGCGAGGCCGAGCGCATCGTGCAGATGAGCCTCGAGGTCGGGGGCGTCGGCCCGGCGGTCCTCGAGGCGGTCGACTCGATGATCGGGAACGGCGACATGCACCGCCTGATCGACCTGCTGGAGCGCGCGCCGGTGGGGAGCGATGCGGTATGCGCCATCGAACGACACGCGATCACTCCCGACCGGCTGCGTGGCCTGCTCGATGCCCGTCCGCTCGACGCACGGATGGTCGAGCGATTCGTGCGCGCGTTGGGCGCGAATTCGGCGGGGCCGCTCCTGGACACGCTGGCGACAGCGGATTCCCGCGCGGTTCGGCGCCGGGTGCTGGAGCTGCTGCGCGAGCTCGGTCCCGAGATCGCACCGGCCGTGGTCGAGCGGCTGCCGGACGCGCCCTGGTACTACCAGCGCAACCTGCTCGCCCTGCTCGACCACCCGGCCGCGTGGCCGGCGGGCTTCTCGCTCGCGACGTACGCGACTCACGCCGATGCGCGCGTGCGCCGCGAGGCGATCCGGATCCTCCTCGGCGCACCCGGGGAGCGGGAGGGGGCGATCTGCACGGGCGCGCGCGACCACGATGAGCTGGTGCTCCGGCTCGCGCTCACCGCCGCATTGGAGGAGTGTCCTCCGGCCGCCCTGCCGCTCGTCATCGAGCGGCTCGAGCGGCACGAGCTCGAGACGGATCTCGAGATCCTCGCCGTCCGCGTGGTGGCATCGGCGAAGGCACCCGCGGCGCTCGAGTGCCTGCTCCGCTACACCGACTCCGGGCGTGCGTGGCTCGGGGGGCGCCGGCTCGCCACCAGGTCCCCGCAGCTCCTCGCGGCACTCTCGGGGCTCGCCGCCCACTGGCCGCGCGAGCCCCGCGCGGTCGCGCTGCTGACGCGCGCCGCCCGGCACAGGGATCCCGCCATCCGGAGCGTGGTCGCCTCGTGGGAGGGAGCGCCGTGAGCGCGGCGGTGTCGTTCCTGCTCTCGCTCGCGCGCGCGCTCTCCGTCATGGGACTCTACCGCGAGCGGCACCCCACGCGACAGGATGCCGTGCACCGCTCGTTCGAGCGGCTCGAGACGCTGCTGTCGGAGAACCCCGGCCCGCAGTTCAGCTTCCTGATGCACGAGGTGGTCTACGGTCCGCATCCCGTCCGCCAGCTCCAGGACTGGGAGTGGGCGAGTCGGCTCGCCGAGATCGGAGTGCAGCGGCTGGAGATCGCGCGCGGCGTGAGCCTCGAGGAATACGAGGCGTTTCTCGAGCACATCCATGCGCGACTCGCCGGCGCCCCCGACCCGACCACGACGATGCGCCCCGCGCTGCGAAGCCACATCGGCTTCGGCGCGGTGGGGCTGCGCGGCGGGCCGCGCCAGGAGGAGGTGGCGGCGGCGCTCCCCACCGCGACGCTCTCCCACACGCTCGCCGAGGAAGCCGATGCCGTCCGCTGGATGCACGGCGAGGTGGAAGCGCGCGGCGTGTTGCCGCTGCTCGAGGCGGAGGTCGTCGTCCGCTCCCTCTCCGTCGCCATGCACGGCGACGGGCGCATCGTGATCCCCCTGCTCGAGCTCAAGGAGTTCGACCAGTACACCACCACCCACTCGGTCAACGTCGCCGTGCTGGCGATGGCGCTGGCCGAGGCACTCGGCCTCGGCGCGCGCGACGTGCGCGCCTTCGGGACCGCCGGGCTGCTGCACGACATCGGCAAGACGCGGGTGCCGCGCGAGATCCTGGTGAAGCCGGGAAAGCTCACCGACCAGGAGCGCGCCGTACTCGACCGCCACCCGATCGATGGATCGCGCCTCATCCTCGAGAGCGACCAGCAGCTCGGCCTCGCCGCCGCGGTCGCCTACGAGCACCACATCATGATCGACGGCGGCGGATATCCCCACCTGCACTTCCGCCGCGACTGCCACTTCGCGAGTCGCCTCGTGCACGTCTG
>CAMLEQ010000012.1 GCA_946479015.1 uncultured Gemmatimonadota bacterium
AGGACGACTGCCTCGTCTACCGCTTCGCCGACCGCATCATGATGGTGGTGAACGCCTCGAACCGCGAGAAGGACTTCGAGCACATCTCGAAGTACCGCGAGCGCTTCGACTGCACGCTCACCGACATCAGCGACGAGATCGCCCTTCTCGCGCTCCAGGGGCCGATCGCGCAGCGCGTCCTCCAGCCGCTCACGCCGGTGGACCTCTCCGCCATTGGCTACTACCACTTCACCGAGGGTGAGGTCGCGGGGATGCGGATGATCATCTCGCGCACAGGCTACACCGGCGAGGACGGCTTCGAGCTCTACCACTCCGCCGCCGATGCGCCAAGGCTCTGGGAGGCGCTCATGGCCACCGGAGAGATCACCCCCGCGGGGCTCGGCTGCCGCGACTCCCTGCGCCTGGAGATGGGGATGGCGCTCTACGGCAACGACATCGACGACACCACCACCCCGCTCGAGGCGAACCTCGGCTGGCTCGTGAAGCTGAAGAAGGGGGACTTCGTCGGGCGGGATGCTCTCGTCAGGCAGAAGGAGCAGGGGATCCCGCGCCGGCTCGTCGGCTTCACCACCAGCGAGCGCGCCTTCCCCCGGCACGGCTACCCCGTGTGGTACGATGGCCAGCAGGTGGGGGAGGTGCGGAGCGGCACGATGAGCCCCACGCTCGGCATCCCCATCGGTACCTGCTACCTCCCCGCCGCCGGCGCGAAGGAGGGGACCACCTTCGAGATCGAGATCCGCGGGCGCCGGGTGAGCGCCGAGGTGGTGAAGCTGCCGTTCTACAAGGAGGGGAGCCACCTCTGAGTGGGCTCCCCTCGCCCCTGGCCGTCATGCGTCTCGCGATACTCACCATCTCCGACGCCGGCGCGCGTGGCGAGCGCGCCGACACCTCGGGCGACGCGATCGCCGCGTGGGGAGAGGCTCGCGGCTACCCGGTCGCCGCGCGCGACCTCGTCGCGGACGAGATGCACCGCATCGTCGAGCGCCTCACCACCTGGTGCGACGCCGATGCCGCCGACCTGGTGCTCACCACCGGCGGCACCGGCCTCGCGCCGCGCGACGTGACCCCCGAAGCCACGCGCGCCGTGCTCGAGCGCGAGGCCCCCGGCATCGCGGAGCGCATCCGCATCGCGTCGTTCGACCGCTTCCCGCGCGCCGCGCTCTCTCGCGGCGTCGCCGGGACGCGCGCGCGCACGCTCGTGATCAATCTTCCCGGCTCCCCGGGGGGCGTGCGCGATGGCCTGGCCGCCATCGAGCCCATCATCGAGCACGCCGTGGAGATCCTTCGCGGCACAGTCACCGATCACGACGCGTCCCGGGCCCGACGGTCATGAAGGTCCTGCTCACCCTCGCCGACGTGGAGCCGGCGGTTCGGCTCAACGCCATGCTCGAGCGCGCGGGGATCGAGACCGCGCTCGTGTCGCCGATGGACGACGTCCCCTCGGCGATCCAGCGAGAGAAGCCGGACATCATCGTCCTCACCGGCGGGCTCACCGACCTCGGGAACGTGCAGCTCGTCAAGCGCCAGCTCTGGGATGGCGCGGCGGTGGTGGGGCTCGCCGACATCGACGATCCCGCGGTGCACGACCGACTCCGCGCGCTCGGCTTCGTGGAGGTCTACGCGAAGCCCGTGGACCTGGAGGAGGTGTTCGCCGGCATCCGCCGCATCCTCGACCGCCGTCGTCTCGCGCACGAGACGGGGCTGATCGGGGAGAGCGAGGCGATTCGCGAGGTGATGGTCAAGATCGAGCAGATGGCGCCGGTGTCGAGCACGGTGCTCATCGAGGGGGAGAGCGGCACGGGGAAGGAGCTCGTGGCGCGCGCCATTCACCGCTTGAGCACCCGCCGCGCGAAGCCCTTCATCGCCGTGAACATCGGCGCGCTCCCCGAGACGCTGCTCGAGAGCGAGTTGTTCGGGCACGAGAAGGGGGCGTTCACCGGCGCGGCGGAGCGCCGGATCGGCCGCTTCGAGCTGGCGCACGGCGGCACCCTCTTCCTCGACGAGATCGGCGAGGCGCCGCTCTCCACGCAGGTGAAGCTCCTGCGCGTGCTCGAGCAGCGGGAGGTGATGCGCGTGGGCGGCTCGCAGCCCTTCCGGGTGGACGTGCGCGTGGTGGCCGCCACCAACCGTCCGCTGCGCGAGCAGGTGGAGGAGGGTGACTTTCGCTCCGACCTGTACTACCGGCTGAACGTCCTCACCATCTACCTGCCGCCGCTGCGCGAGCGGCGCGAGGACATTCCGCTCCTCGTTCGGCGCTTCGTCCAGGAGTTCTCGGCGCAGCACGACCGTCCCTTCCACGGGATCTCCGCCGATGCCCTCCAGCTCCTGATGGAGTATTCGTGGCCGGGGAACGTGCGCGAGCTGCGGAACCTGGTGGAGAGCATGGTGGTGCTCTCCCCGGGGCACGAGATCACCGCCGACGACATCCCCCGGCAGATCCGGGAGGGGGGGAGCGCGCGGCTGCTCCCCGTGCCCGTGCGGATGCTGGAGCGGGCGCCGGAGAGCGCGCCGGGGGGGCGCGAGCTGGAGTTCATCATCCGGAGCCTCGTGGAGCTCAAGCTCCAGGTGGAGGAGCTGAAGCGGCGGATCGGGGAGGGGGCGCCGCCGCGCGAGGGGTGGGTGGGCGAGGTGCATCCCGTGACGCCCGGAGTGCTCAGCGGTATCGAGCCGAAGGAGCAGGCGTCTCCGCCCAACGTCGTGACCATCCACCCCGGGATGACCATGGCCGAGATCGAGCGCGCGGCGATCGAGACGGCGCTGCGGGAAACGCGTGGTAACCGAAGAAAGGCCGCAGACATGTTGGGCATCGGGGAGCGGACGCTGTACAGAAAACTGAAGGAGTACAACCTCCCCGAGATCGCATAACTTGCGTTTGCCGGCGGTTGGACGAATATTGGCCACTGCCCGCTCCCCACGCTTTCCGCGGGCTTCTTTCGCGACACCGGCGAGCGATCCGCATCGCGTTTGCCGTGTCGACCCGCCGTAAAATCGTCGTCCCGCCAGCTCAGGTTTCGTTGTGACAGTGCCACTGAACGCACCGACGCCGCCGTCGTCCTCGGTGTCGTCGATCGCCGGCAGCGTGCTGCCGATCAAGCGTGCCGAGGAGTTGCTGACCACCCTCCCCGGCGTGATCTCCGCCCGTATCGTGGCGAGCGAGGTCGGCGCCGTCAGTGAGATCCACCTGCTGACCACAGCGGAGGTCAATCCCAAGCAGACCGTCCGCAACGTGGAGAGTGCGCTGATCGCGCACCTGGGGATGCGCGTGGATCACCGGAAGATTTCCGTCGCCACCACCGTGGAGCCGCCGAAGACGTCCACTGTGCAGGAGCTCACCGAAAGCGCGGCAGCGGAGGCCGCGGCGGCCGCGGTGCGGCGGAGACTCTATTTCGAGGATGTCGAGGTGCGCCGCTCGCGCACCCGCGGGGTCACCTGTCGTGTGACGTTGCGGAAGGGGGACCAGTCCTACATAGGAGAAGCGGAAGGGCTGGAGTCGGAGCGGTCGCGCGCCGAGCTCGCGGCCCGGGCGGCGGTGATCGCGATCGCGCAGGCCGAGGGGGCGGAGCACGGGTTGGCGCTGGACGGCTGCAAGCTGATCGATGCCTTCGAGCGCGAGTTCGTGTTCGTGGGGATCACGGCGCGGGTCGGGCGCGAGAGCACGCTCCTCACCGGCACCTGCGAGATCCGGGACAGCGCCGAGACCTCGAGCGTGCTCGCGGTGCTCGACGCGACCAACCGGTGGATCGGCCGGGAGCGGTGAGCTAGAAGTTGCGCGCGCCCGCGCCGAGCGCGCGGGCCGCTGATGCGCAGGGCGTGGTGTCGCAGGACGGAGTACGCGCGGTAGATCTGTCACGGCCGCAGGACCTGCACGACTCGTTGCACAGGTACGATTCGTGGGACCGCACATTCGTGGACGTGCTGCTGAATCACCCGCTGTATCACCCGCAACCTTCGACGCTTTCACGAGCGATTCTCGACTACAACCCCCGTTCCTCGGCTGAGCGAAGCTGAGCGGGCAAGGCCAAAAGCAGGAGAGCGGAGCCGACCTTTAGCACATTCGGTGAGAGCCGGGTGTGACTTTGTACAAAGGGAGGTGACGCGAAATGATTCTGTGGCTGAAGCTCGCCCATTGGGTTACGACGGTTTCTGTATCGGCTGAGACGTTGACTTGGTGGTGAGCTGGGGACGGGGGTCCCTCATATGCCTCTTCGCGTCCGCCTTTATGTCCTTGCAATAGTGGCCCTGGCAGCCACTGCGTGCGCCTTTCTGGTCTGGAGGGATCCCTCCTATACCACCGAGGCCGTTCGCGCAGTTGCATGCCTGGTCATCTTTGCGATACTGGCGGAGATGCTAAAGCATCACCTTGCGAGTGGTGCCGCTGGCTCAATTTCGTTCATACCGCATCTTGCTTCAGTACTCTTAGCGCCAAACTGGGTAGCTGTTGTCGGAGTAGCTGGATCGCATGTCATTGTCGCAATTCTGTCTCGCAAGGAACCGCTGAAGGCTCTCTTCAATGTGGCGCAAATAACCCTTGCCACTGCGATCGGGGCCGAGTGCTATCTGGCACTTGGGGGGAAGCCGCTACTCACAATTGCCGCTCCGCTATCTGATGCGACGTCGGAACTTGCCTTCCCTTTCTTTGCCCTCGTACTCGCATTCTTCGCAGTAAATACGCTCGCGGTGAGCGGGGTCATTGCTGTCAGCCAGAGTAGATCGCTGGTAGGCGTTTGGAAGCAGAACGTGCGGGCCAGCATCCTCAACGACCTCATGTCAAGTCCGGTCGTTTACTTTCTGGCCTGGACTTACACCAAACTCGGAGTTTGGGGAGTCGCACTTCTAACCCTCCCTCTGCTCGGCGTGCGTCAGCTGTACAAGACCAATCATCAACTTGAGCAAGTCAATCGGGACTTGCTCGAACTGATGGTCAAGGCGATCGAGGCCAGAGATCCGTACACGTCCGGTCACTCACGCCGGGTTGCCCATTACTCGCGCCTGATCGCGCGAGCGTTGGGCCTGAGCGCGAAGGATGTTGATCGTATCGGAACGGCTGCCCTGCTTCATGACGTTGGAAAAATTCACGAGATCTACGCCCCAATTCTGCGGAAGCCGGATAAGCTAACTCCGGATGAATGGGCGATCATGCAGACCCATCCGATCAAGAGCGCAGAACTGGTCGGGACTGTGTCACAGCTGCGGGACCTGATCGGCATGGTCCGCCATCACCATGAGAATTGGGATGGTAGCGGCTATCCTGACGGTTTAGCTGGCGAGGATATTCCAATCGGTGCGCGGGTTATCCTCTTTGCGGACACAATCGACGCTATGACAACTGATCGCCCCTATCGGAAGGCGCTATCTGAGGTTCAGGTGCGCGCCGAACTGTCCAAGCATAGCGGTCGACAGTTTGATCCAAACATCTGCGAAAAACTGCTCGCGAGCCCAATGTTTGGCCTGCTATTCTCATCGAACGTGCACGAGCACACACCTGATCGCTCCAGTTCTACCGTTGTCCGACGAGCACGTTCAGTCGTGGGCGCTTGATGGCGAGGCTCCGGGGAGAATCCGGGGCCTTCGTTTTTGTACGTGGTCCCTGTCGGAGCATTACAGAAGCATTTCTCGGAGATTCGCAAGCCTCGGCAAAAGGGATGACTTCTCCCGCCGCCACTCCTGGAGATAGCCGCACAGCATTCCTTGCGCTTCTGCTCGAAGCCCGCTTGCTGCGAATGCTTCCACTAACACTGCGGTAGCATAGTCATGCCCCACGAAGCTCCGGCAGCGGACAAAGACATTGTAGAGTTCATCAAGCTGGCTCTTGGTTGGATTCCAGGAGCCGCTCTGAAGCATAAGGTCCGTTTCAAGCGCGAGGACCTGTGTCCGTGCTCGAGGGGTATCGACCAACTGATCTGGTTCTCGCAAGCGATCGATGTGTCTTGCCGCGCCATCAATGTCCCCACGGTCTAGCGCAATCCTTGCACGTGTCAGGGACATAGATGAATCGTTAAGTGTCGAGGCTCGCCGCAGTGCGATTTCCTCCGCCTTCGTGAGCCAGAAGGATGCTTCGGTTCCATCGCCGCGGGCGAGGCTGAGCGTGACTAATCGCGAGGCCGCAGCGATTACTGCGTTGGTCATGCCTTCCGCTTCAGCGATTTGGAGTGCCTCCCGGGCCGATTCTGTTGCTCTGTCTCGGAGGCCGGCTGCCTCTAAGGCGAGCGATGCGTGGCGCAGACTCCGTGATACCTGAGCGGGGTTGCCACAATTGCGAACGGAATCCTGTAAGGCCTCTGCAGCACCTGCTGCACTCGCCAGGTCGCCGAAGGAAGTCAGATAAATCAGGCGGAGTGTCTGTAGTGCGATAAGCGAGTCCTTCCCGGGCCAACTGCTAAGCGTCTCCGCCGTTGCCGCGACTTCATGCACCCCGTCTCTACGGTAAAGGTTGTCCGCAAAAATCAGCGCCAAAAGGGCTGCGTGCAGTCTGTGGTCCCTGCTAGCGGAACCATCGTGTACGCACTCGAGCAGCTGGTCGTAGCTGCGGTCGATCGGCTGTCCGAGTTGCCATCGCGCTTCGATGGAAAGGAGCTCGAAAGTAGAATGGCGCTCCGCGACAATTCCGACCTGTTCCTGTACCCGCCACAAGTGCTGGAGCGCGGCCGACAGCTGCTCCCACTGGTCCGCCAGCTGAAGTGCGATGATACGCTCCTCAAGGAGCGAAGGCGTGTGCAGCCGTCCCGTATCGTAGGCTAGCAAGCGGTCATATAACTCGATAGCTGCATTCGGAAGACCGAGTCCTATCAGATGCCGAGCGCATCCCAGCACAAAACCAACCGCCCGATCTCTATCGCCCGCTCGTTCCAAGTGTTCTACGCACTCCCAAACTAGGGTAGGCGACTGCTCCGTAGTGGTGTCTTGCTCGAGCACCTCCGCGGCATGTCGATGTAGAAGTTGCCTGCCTAGCGGGGAAAGATGCTGTGTGGCGGCGGTCGCAAGCAATTCGTGTCTGCACAGAACCGTGGCGCCATCGCTCTCAATTAGCCCAAGATGCTCGAGCTCTTCGAAAGCGCTGAGTAGACTTAAGCGACGCTCGCCGAGCATTCGTTCTATGCGATCGCTAGTCGAAAGGCGGCCTAGCAGTGAGCAGGCTTGGAGCACGCGCTTCGCCAGCGGTGAAAGCCTCGCAAGCCGATCATTGATTAGTCTGTTGAGACTCGCCGGCGGCTGGAAGCAGTCCCCCTCTCGACGAGCGTTGGCAGCTAGCTCCGCGAGGTAGTAGGGGCTCCCACCGGAGGAGTTGATGCACCAAGTCAGAAAATCTGTGTCTTCCTCACGTCCGGTGCCGCGTACAAGCTCTCGCAGTAACTCTCGTCTGGCCCTGTCTTGAAGCGGCTTTAGGGAAAGCGCGATGGGCCGCGGCGCATCGGGGTTAGCCGGAAGGTTCGCCCCCAGCCCCTGCCTCGACGTCAATACCAGCACTATTTGCCGGGTGGTGATCCAGCCCATCATGCCCCACAGCAGCTCCCAAGACATCCGGTCGAGCCAGTGCACATCTTCGATCACCACGATTAGTCGGCTCTCGCCGGCAATCGCGTCTAAGAGATCGAAGAAGCTGCGCCGGACGTTGGCGAACAGGAGCTCGGCATCTCGGCTGTCAGGGGACAGCGTCGTCTCCGTTGGATCGTGTGCGATGAGACGCTTGAGATACTTCATGGTCTCCGGAGAGCACCCGATGGCTCCGGGCAGCTCGAGCAGCTTGGGCACGAGATCCACGAACGCCGACATCGGACGCCGCTCGTCGTGCGATTGGCACCCCACCTTCGCGACCTGCACGCGCTGCAACGCCGCCAGGCGTGTGAACTCAGTCACGAGACGTGTCTTCCCGATTCCCGGTTCTCCCCACACGAGGTATGCGCTCCCCTGACCGTCACCGGAGAGCTGCAGGGCCCGCATAAGCTCCGCCATCTCCTCCTCGCGCCCAATCAAAGGCACCTGGCGCATTGGAAGGGGCTCGCTGTCGTACGCCTCTGCGATTCGGCGCCGCAGGAGCGCGGCGGGAACCCGGATCTCTCGCGCGTCGGGGCCGATCTCGCGCAAATACCGGTCGAGGATTGAGACCGCCTGGATCTTGCTTCCCAGCATCGCCGCCGACTCGGCGATTGCAAACGTCGCCTCCTCGTTGAGTGGGTCGATCGCGAGACAGCGCTCAGCGAGCAGCTCGGCACCGCGCCACTCTCCTCGCCTGCGCCGTGTCGCGATGGCCCCCACCAATACCCGTCGCAGCGCGGAGTGCACCACGTCGCGCTTCTGTTCGACCCACTCGGCAAACGCCGCGGAGAACCGCGGAGCGTAGCCGGGGAGGAAGCGGCCCTCGATCCGGTCCGCGAGCTCCACGAGGTCGGCGCCCTCGGGTGTCCACAGGATCGGCGCCACGTCGGACGCGACGGACTTCGGCGCCAGCATGATGCCCGTCCGATCGCTCCGGAACGCCACCCCCATCGTCTTGAGCCTGTACAGCGCCTGGCGAAGGCAGTGCTGCGCCCGATGCTCGTGCGCCTCGGGCCAGAGCAGTCGCGCCAGGTCGCGACGTCGCACGGGCCGCAACTCGAACGCCAGGTACAATGCTGCCGCGAACAACGTCTCGGCGGCCGGCGTCAATACCGAGCTGCCGATCTCGATCGTGGACTGCCCCAGCAGCCGCAGGCGCATCATGTCCACCCCCTGTCAGTGGACGGGTGTTTCCCGTGCCTCATCTAGGACGAGGCACGTCAGCGCAGCGTCATACCCTTGTGCCGCTTGAACTTGGAAGGCCAGGGCGCCGCGGTGGTCAGCCGGTGCTGCCCACCCCGCCTGTCCGATCTGTCGTGATTCCCACCGCGCCGCTCCGCCACGGCAGCACCTCGAACCGGTTGAGCACCACCTGCGCGATCCGCTCGCCGTGCTCGATCCGCACCGTCTCCGCCCCGTCGTTCTTGAGCATCACGAGCCACTCGTCGGGGTAGTCGGCGTCGATGGTGCCGGGGGCGTTGGGGAGCACGAGCCCCTTCCGGAAGGCGATGGAGCTGCGCAGACGCACCTGCGCCTCGTACCCCTCCGGCAGCCGCGCGCGGAAGCCGAGCGGGACGAGCGCGATCGCTCCGGGCTCGAGGGTCAGCACACCCCCCTCCCCCACGCGCTCGGTGCCGGTGACGCCGCCGCGCGCGGTGCGCACGTCGCGGCCGCGCAGGTGGGCGCGCACGTCGTAGCCGGCGGCGCCGCGCGTGGCGCGCTCGGGTGGGGCGACGTCGGGAAAGAGGGGCTCGTACTCGATCGCGGCGGTGTGATCGGTCATCCAGGTAGCGGTTCGGTGATGGTTGTGTGAATGGCTGGGAAGCGCCTTGGCCGGGGTCGGATCCGACTGTAGGTTAGGCTCGTGACGATTCCCCCAGGAGCCACGGGCGCGGACCGCATCGATGCGCCGGTCCCCAATCGCCTCACGCACAAACTTCCCGAGCACCTCGCCGAGTGGCAACTCCCCGCCGGGTGGAGCTGGGGAGCGGACGGCGTGCAGGGAGAGCACCGCCATTACCAGGAAGTGATCGATGGGCTGGGGCGCTCGCTCTCTCTGGTGAGCGCTCCGGATCCGGCGCACGCCCCGTGGCTCGCCGCCGAGGCGCGCTTTCTCGCCCACCGGAACCACCCCTCGATCCCCACCACCTACGACTACTGGTCGGGGGACGCGGAGAGCCGCCGCGGGCCGGGGTACGTGCGCCGGTGGATCTCGGGGGAGACGGTGTCCGCCCACATCCGCCGCAACGGGACCGATGATGTGGCGACCGCGCTCCAGCTCCTGCGGGCCGCGGGGATGGCGATCGCCTATCTCCACTCGTCCGGTGGGCCGCACGGCGCGATCTCCGGCGAGTCGGTGTGGCGCACCCCAACGGGGCAGCTCTGGCTGCTCGCCTGGGAGTGGGCGCTCCCGAAGCAGGATGTGCCGCCGGGGCTCCAGCCGGAGCGGAGCTGGATGCCGGTGCCGCCGGAGTGGTCCGCCGCCGAGTGGACCCCCACCTTCGCCAGCGACCAGTGGCAGCTCGCCGCCACCTGCTACGCCGCGCTCGTCGGCGAGTATCCGCCGGTGGAGGCGCCCCCGCTCGCGCTCGTCCGTCCGGACTGCCCGCAGTCGGTGAGCGCGGCGATCATGCGTGCGCTCTCGCGGAATCCGGAAGACCGCTTCCACTCGATCGCCGCCATGCTGCGCGAGATCGACCGCGCGGTGGGCGGGAGGACGTCGGTCTTCAGCAGCGGCGCGGTGCCGGGCGTGCGCCTCTCCGGCGACTCGGAGGAGGCGCGCCTGCGCTGGGCCACCGGCGAGGACTACGAGGTGCTCAGCCGGCTCGGCGCCGGCACCTTCGGCTCCGTGTGGCGCGTGCGCGACCTCACGCTCGAGCGCGAGGTGGCGCTCAAGATGCTCCACCCGCACGTGGCCAGCGACGAGTCGGCGGTGCGCCGCT
Source organism: uncultured Gemmatimonadota bacterium (assembly GCA_946479015.1). Next base: position 10,476 of record CAMLEQ010000012.1, read on the forward strand.
TCCGGCGCGAGGCGCAGCTCGCGGCGCAGCTCGCGCACCCGGCGATCGTGCCGATCTACGACTGGGACTCGAACGGCGGCGTCTCCTGGTACACGATGGAGCTGGCCGAAGGAGGCTCGCTCGCCGATCTCGTGACGCGCGCGGGACCGCGCTCGATCGACCAGTTCGCGGCGCAGCTCGAGCAGGTGCTCGATGCCCTCGCCGCCGCGCATGCCATCGGGATCATCCACCGCGACCTCAAGCCGGAGAACATCCTCATCGACCGGCATCGCCGCTGGCGCATCGCGGACTTCGGCGTGGCGAAGGTGTCGGGGGAGGACCGGCTGAGCGGCACCACGGGGACGCCGGAGTTCGCGGCGCCGGAGCAGCTTCTGGGGGAAGCGCAGGGGCCCGCGGCGGACTGCTTCGGCCTCGCGGCGATCACCGTCTTCCTCCTCTCCGGCACGCCCCCCTTCGGTTCGGGAGACGGACGCGCCATCCTCGCGCGCGAGCTGGCGGGGCGCGTGGACCTCTCGCCGTATCCCCCCGCGGTGGCGGACTGGCTGCGCCGCGGGCTCGCGCCGACGCCTGACGACCGGTTCGCCGACGCCGGGGAGATGCGCGATGCGTGGCGCCGCGCGGTGGACGCCACGATCGGCCAGGACTCGCGCATGCCGTGGTGGCGGCGCTGGCTGGCGCAGGAGGCGGAGGACGGGGAAGGGCGGGGCTGACTTCACGGTGGGATCGGAGCGCGCATCGCGGCGCGCTCCGATCCCGACGTCACTCGCCGAGGCGGATGAGCCGCTCGGCGGACATCCCTTCGGCCTCGCCCTGGAAGTTCATCACCACGCGGTGGCGCAGCACGGCGAACGCCACCGAGCGCACGTCGTCGATGTCCGGCACCGCGCGACCGTCCATCGCCGCCTTCGCCTTGGCGCCGAGCACGAGGTACTGCGACGCGCGCGGCCCGGCGCCCCAGCTCACGAACCGCTTCACCTCCGGCGTCGCTTCGGCGGCATCGGGGCGGGTGGAGCGCGCGAGACGCACGGCGTAGCGTACCACCGTGGGCGGCGCGGGGAGCCGGCGCACGAGATGCTGGAGCTCGGAGAGCTGCGCCGCCGAGAGCACGGGGGAGATCATCGCCTCGGTGTCGCTCGTGGTGGTGGACACCACGCGCTCCTCCTCCTCCGCGCTCGGATAGCCGACGCGCAGCTCGAACATGAAGCGGTCGAGCTGCGCCTCGGGGAGCGGGTACGTCCCCTCCTGCTCGATCGGGTTCTGCGTGGCGAGCACGAAGAACGGCTCCGGCAGGCGGTGCGTCTGCCCCGCGGCGGTGACGGCGTGCTCCTGCATCGCCTGGAGGAGCGCGGCCTGCGTCTTCGGTGGGGCGCGGTTGATCTCGTCGGCGAGCACCGCGTTGGCGAAGATGGGACCCTTCACGTACTTGAAGACGCGGTGCCCCGTGGCGTGGTCCTCCTCGAGCAGCTCGGTGCCGGTGATGTCGCTCGGCATGAGGTCCGGGGTGAACTGGATGCGCGAGAAGGAGAGATCGAGCGCCTCGGCCACGGTCTTCACGAGCAGCGTCTTGGCGAGACCGGGCACGCCCACGAGGAGCGCGTGGCCGCCGCTGAGCAGCGCGGCCACGAGGTTGTCCACGATGTCGTGCTGGCCGATGATGCGGCGGCCGATCTGCTCCACCAGCGCCGCGCACGCGCGGGCGAGCTGGTCGAGCAGCTCGAGGTCGCGCGCGTCGCTCGGGCCGGAGATCTTCGTTGGTGTCGCCACGCTGCTACTCGCGAGAAGGTCCTGGGGGAAAAGGTAGCGGGTGGTCGGCGTGTCGATAAGGGTCGGGACTCGGGAATCGGGACTCGGGAAAGGAACGCGACGGGGGCCGCGGCATTCGCCGCGGCCCCCGTGGCACTGCAATCGAAGCGCTGCGCCTGCCGCTACCGCGCGGTCGCAGCGAAGAGCGACGCGCGACGGCCGGAGAACTGCGAGATGACGAAGGACACCCCGGGTACGGTCATCGGCGCGATCCGCCCCGTGAGGCTGCCCGACGCCTGGTTCCCCTCGAAGGGAGCGATCTCCGTTCCGGTCATGTCGAGGCCGACGCTCATCGTGTTGTAGTGGCAGGTGGCGGGGACGCCGAAGTCGGCGGCCGGGTTGTGCGTGCACTCGCCGCCGAGCGCCGTCTGGCTCGCGGTGAGCGAGCCCGCGCTGACGTACCACGCGGACATCGGGGCGACGAAGATGCCGATCCGTCCATCGACCCCGTCGATCGTCTCCGGAGCGTCGCCGTCCTTCAGCGCGAAGATCACGACGGAGGAGTCCTGCCAGGCGACCAGTCCAGTGGTCACGAGCGAGTCGCCGGCGCTCCCCGTGTCGGTGGCGGCGCGGAAGCCGACGACGCGGAAGGAGCCGCTCAGGGTGGTGTTCTCCGCGATCGCCGAGACGTTGCCGACGACGCGTCGGAGCGATGCGGCGGAGATGGTCGTGACGCCCACATCGCTATTGGAGCCGAGGGCGATCAATATCCCCTGGAGGCCCGTGGCGACGTCGCTGGCGCCGGCGGTGTTGGAGAGCGAGTCGTCGAGCTTGGTGAAGGCGGAGAGGAGCGACGCGCGCTCGGCGTCTGTGAGCTTGCTGAAGGAAGGGCCGGTGGAGTCGCTGCCGCACGCGGCCAGGACGAGGGCGGTGGCGGTGAGGGCGACGGCCTTCCAGACCGGTCGGTGCATTCGGTGTCCTCTGTGAAGTCGGGTTGGTCGGTGTGGCCGGAGCAGGCGTCTCGTGGGGCGCTCCGCTGTGGGGAGGACGCGAGAGGGCGCCGATGGGTCACCCTATGATGCAAGCGGCCCCCGCCGGCGATGCCGAGCGGGGGCCGCGCGCGCCCGTGCCTGACGAGCCGCTCAGGGGAGCGTGAAGGAAACGCGCTCCTCGACGGGGTGGTTGCTGCTCTTGAGGAGCGCGATGGCGGTGAAGTGCCCGCGGCGCCCGCGTCCGTCCCAGTGCTCCTCGTAGGTGGCGGTCTCCTTGGTGTCGAGGAGCCGGTTCTGGAACGCCTGGGTGAAGAGGCGTCCGTCGCTCCAGCGCCAGACCTCGCGGCCGAGGGAGTCGATCACGACGAAGTCGTGCGTCTGCCCGCTCGGGAAGTCGAGCTCCACGGCGTGGTCGGCGAGGTTGGTGACGTGGAGGGAGAAGGCGACTCCATGCTCGACCTTGACGTTGGCGGAGGTGGCGAGGGCGCGGTCGTCGGGGACGGGCGTCGCGGGACGGGCGTCGGTGGTGCTGGCGGAGGATTCGTTGTGCCGCGCGTGAGGCCCACAGGCGAGCACGAGCGCGCCTGCGCAGAGGAGCCAGATGAGGAGACGGGAGGTCATGAGTTGCGAAACACCGGGCGAGCGCGGCCGACCGTCCGGGGGCGGTCGAATCACAATTGTGACGGGCGGTGAAGTTATCGACAGTAGGACGACCCGTCAAGGCGGAGGTAACACGTAAGTGTGGGCGTGGCAGGGACTTGGTTGGCACACGCGCGTTTCGGTGGGCGTTCGGGGCGTGGGGTCGGATTCGCTTGCGAAAAATTTCACAAGCGGGTAGATTCCGCGCCGGAATGGCCCACGAGAGGGAGCGACCGGGTACGGGCTCGACGGGTCCGGGAAAGCGGGCGGCGCGCACCGTGTCGCCGTCGTCCTTCGCCGGGCACGGATTTCAGCTCGTCATCTCGATCCTCCTTTTCCTGTACCTGGGGAAGTGGGTGGACGGCAAGCTCGGCACGGCGCCGGCGTTTCTCATCGTCGGCGTGTTCCTGGGGGCGGCGGCCGGCTTCTACTCGATGATCCGCGCGCTCACCGCCCATCAGCGCGACGACCGCGACGACCGCGAGGACAGGGGGAGCACGAACCGGTGAAGCGCTTCTCGATCTTCGCCGCGGTGTCGCTGGGGCTCATCGGCGTGGTGGGTGTGCTGTACGGGCTGCTCTTCCGGTCGCCCGCGGACCACCGGGCCATCGCCGTGAGCGCGGCCGTGGCCCTCGGGGTGCAGTTGTTCGCGTTCGCCGTGATGCTCGTCGTGCGGGGCACGAACGTGTTCGCGGCGTGGGGGCTCGGGATCCTCCTGCGGTTCGTGGTGCTGGTGATCTACGCGTTCCTCGTGCTGCGGGGGATGAATCTCCCCCCGGCGTCGGCGCTCTTCAGTCTGGTGACGTTCTTCTTCCTGTCCACGCTCGTCGAACCGGTGTTGCTCAAGCCATGACGCTCGGCACGCTCCTGCTCTCGCTCGCGCTCGTCGCGTCCCCCGCCGCGCCCGCGGCGCCGTCGCGCGGGATTCCGGCGACCCCGGCGCCGTCGCTGCAGGTCACGACGCCCGCGGTGATCGCTCCCGCCACGCAGGTGCGCGTGGGGCCTCACGGGGAACACCTCACCGGCGAGCAGTCGCAGCCGGTGGACATCATCACCCCGCACATCACCGACTCGCACTTCCTGGAGCTGCCGTTCATCGGCGAGGTGGAGCTGCCCCGCTGGAAGCCCGTGCAGATCGGCGGGATCACGGTGGACCTCTCCCCCACCAAGCACGTGGTGATGCTCTGGATCGCGGCGCTCCTCGTGCTGCTCATCCTCGTGCCCACGGCGATCTCGCACGAGCGGCACACGGAGGAGCACGGCGCGCCCAAGGGGTGGGCGGCGGGCTTCGAGGCGGTGGTGCTCTACCTGCGGAACGAGGTGATCCTGCCGAACGTCGGACACCACGGCAACGCGTACGTCCCCTTCGGCCTCACACTCTTCTTCTTCGTCCTGTTCGCCAACCTGCTCGGCCTCATCCCCTACGGCTCGACCGCCACCGGGAACATCTCGGTGACGGCGATGCTCGCGATCATCACCTTCGTGGTGGTGGAGATCTCGGGGATCAAGACGCAGGGGCTCGGCTACCTCAAGACGATCTTCTACATCCCGCCGAAGGACATGCCGCTGGTGCTCAAGCCGGTCATGTTCCTGATCATGACGCCGGTGGAGATCGTCGGGAAGCTCACCAAGCCGTTCGCGCTCGCGGTGCGACTGTTCGCGAACATGACGGCGGGGCACGTGGTGCTGCTCGCGCTCATCAGCCTGATCTTCACCTTCCAGAGCTACGCGGTGGCCACCGGGCCGGTGATCATGGGCGTGGCGGTGAGCATGCTCGAGCTGTTCGTCGCGTTCCTGCAGGCGTACATCTTCACGATTCTCTCGTGCGTGTTCATCGGGCTGATCCGATCGGGCGGGCACTGATGTGACGGTCCGGGCGCTCCGGCGCCCGGTGTGGGATTCACCGCGCGGCTGTCGCTCCCACCCGCGCGCGACGTACCCGGTCGGGCGACCGGGGAAGCCCGTTGAGGCCCGGGCCTCGGTGACGGGCGGCGTCCTTGGCGGCGGTGCCGCCGTCGGCGCGGAGCGATGACGACCACCTTCGTACGTGGAGTGACCCAATGACGCACTTCTTCGCTCTCATGCAGGCCGTCGGCGCGTTCTCGCGCGACTACACCGGCGCGTGGGGGATGCTCGGCGCCGGGATCGGCGCCGGTCTGGCGACGATCGGCGCCGGCATCGGCATCGGCCGCATCGGCGGCCAGGTGGCCGACGGCATGGCGCGCCAGCCCGAGGCGGCGGGCGCGATCCAGACGGCCGGCCTCATTCTCGCCGCGCTCATCGAGGGCGTGGCGCTGTTCGCCGTCGTCGTGACGTTCCTGATCCAGAACAAGTTCTGAGAGCGCGCGAGCCGGGGCCCCGGGGCCCCGCTCGCCACTCGTTCACCCTTCGCGGGAAAGCTCATGCGCACCTCGCTGCTCGCCACGCTGCTCACGTTCGGCACCGCGCTCCCGGCCGCCGCCCAGGAAGGGCACGCCGCGCCACCCAACCTGCTCGCGCCGAGCGCCGGGCTGATGTTCTGGACGCTGATCATCTTCATCGTCCTGCTCGTCGTCCTCGCGAAGTTCGCGTTCCCGAAGATCATCGGCGCCGTGGAGGCGCGCGAGCGGGCGCTGGAGGAGGCGATCGAGGAGGCGAAGCGCGACCGCGAGGCGGCCGCCGCGCTCCTCGAGGAGCACCGCCGCCTGGTGGATGAGGCGCGCGCCGACGCGCAGCGCTTCATCGTGGAGGGGCGCGCGGCGGGGGAGAAGGTGCGCGACGAGATCGTCGGCCAGGCGCACCGCGAGCAGCAGCAGATCCTCGAGCGCGCGCGCCAGGAGATCGAGGCCGAGCGCGACCGCGCGATCGCCGACCTCCGCCGCGAGGCGGTGGACCTCGCCGTGCGCGGCGCGGGCAAGGTGATCGAGAAGAACCTCGATGACTCCACCAACCGCGCGCTCGTCGAGAGCTTCCTCGCCTCGCTCACGCCGAACGGCGGGGCGCGCTGATGCGCGAGCCGACGATCGCCCGCAACTACGCCGAGGCGCTGGCGGAGCTCGCCCAGCGCGCCGGCGACCTGGATGGCTGGGGCGCGATGATCGACGAGGTGACCGCGGCCGTCCAGGGGGACGTGCGCCTGCAGCGGTTCCTCGAGTCGCCGCGCGTGAGCGCCGAGGAGAAGAACGAGATCATCGCCAGGGCGTTCGCCGACCGCCTGCCGCGCCTGTTCGTGCGCTTCCTCACGGCGGTGGTGTCGCACCGGCGCCAGCACCTCATCCCCGAGATCGCCGAGCAGTATCACGTGATCGTGGATGAGCGGCAGCGGCGCGTGCACGCGGAGGTCACCGTGGCGCGCGAGCCGGACGACGAGTTGCGCGAGGCCACCGCGCGCGAGCTGTCGCGCGTGCTGGGGAAGCAGGTGATCCCGCACTTCCACGTCCGCCCCGAGATTCTCGGCGGCACGATCGTGCGCGTGGGCGACACGGTGATGGACGGATCCGTGCGCCGGCGTCTGAGCTCCCTGCGCGCGCGCATGCTCGGCGTCGCGCGGTGAGCGGGCCGCGCGCCCTCGCGCGCGGCGTGCACGCGGCCTACGTTACGCGGCGCCCCTCCGGGGGCGCCGCGTTCGTGTTTTCCACCTCCTGACGAGTCATGCCGCTCCTCCTCGCCCTCGCCCTCGTACTGCAACAGGCCTCGCCCACCACGCCGCCCAACGCCGCCGGCGACACCACCGGCTACTGGCAGCAGCACGTCGCCTACCGCATCGTCGCGCGCCTCGACGAGCGCGCGCAGAACGTCCACGCCACCGCGGTGCTGCGCTACGCGAACCACTCGCCGGACACGCTCCGCGAGATGTACGTGCACCAGTACCTCAACGCCTTCCGTCCCGGCTCCCGCTGGAGCGCGGTGGACGAGCGCGAGGGGCGCGTACGCTTCCAGCACCTCGCCGAGCCGAACTACGGTTACGAGCGATTCACCGCGCCGCCCACGGTGGACGGGGAGCCGGTGCGCGTGGAGTATCCGTTCGCGCCCGACAGCACCGTCGCCCGCTTCGCGCTCCCGCACCCGCTCGCGCCCGGCGACTCGCTCACCGTGCGCTTCGCGTGGGACGCGCGCCCCTCGGCCACGATCTACCGCCGGCAGGGGCGCCGCGGACGCGAGTACGACTTCGCGCAGTGGTACCCGAAGGTGGCCGTGTACGACCGCCTCGGCTGGGAGGCGAACCCGTTCGTGCCGGCGGGGGAGCTGTACGGCGAGTTCGGCACCTACGACGTCACGCTCCTGCTGCCGCGCGACCAGGTGGTGGGAGCCACCGGCGTCCCGGTGGAAGGGGACCCGGGGTGGGCGCGCAAGCTGAGATGGGGGACGGTCAACCTTGGCGCCGATGCGTACGGCCCGGTGGACGACGACACCACCACCGTTCCCGACGGCTACCGGCGCGTGCGCTTCCTCGCGCACCGCGTGCACCACTTCGCGTGGACCGTGTCCCCCGACTTCATCTACGAGGGGGCGATGTACCGCGACTCGATCCCGGTGCACGTGCTCTACCGCCCGGGCGACGAGGCGCAGTGGGGGAACGGGAAGGCGGTGGGCTACATCGAGCACGCGCTGTCGTGGCTCGAGCGCATCTACGGCCCGTACGCCTACCCGCAGGTCTCCGGCACGCACCGGCTGGAGGGGGGCGCCACCGAGTTCCCGATGCTCGTGATGTACGGCGGGATGTCGCAGGGGCTGGTGCTGCACGAGACGGGGCACATCTACTCGTACGGGATGCTCGCGAACAACGAGTGGCGCTCGGGGTGGATGGACGAGGGGCTCACCGACTACCAGACGTCGTGGGCGGAGAAGCTCACGCTCCCCGAGCGCTCGCGCGGGGAGGCGCCGGCGCTGGGGAAGCCGCCCACGGGCTACCGGGCGCTCGCCGCGCAGCCGCCGCTGCTCGACCGCGGGGAGATGGAGCAGTTCGAGCTCGACCTGCGGGGGCGGGCGCAGCCGATCGGGATCCCGGCGTACGACTTCAACGAGTTCGGGATCTACAACCAGATGGTCTACGGCCGCGCGTCGCTGATGTACGGGGCGCTGCGCGACGTGCTCGGCGACAGCCTCATGGTGGCGTTCCTGCACGACTACTACGCGCGGTGGAAGTTCAAGCACGTGGACGAGCGGGCGATGCGCGGCTCGGCGGAGCGCGTGTCGGGGCGCGACCTGGGGTGGTTCTTCGACCAGTGGGTGCACCACACGGGGCTGATCGACTACGCGCTGCGCGACACGCGCACGCGGCGGGATGGGGACGCGTGGGTGACGCGCGCGCGCATCGTGCGCGAGGGGGAGTATCGCCATCCGATGCCGGTGGGGGTGCGCACCGACAGCGGGTGGGTGGTGGTGCGCGGCTCGCCGCTGGAGGATGACCAGTGGGTGGAGGTGCGCACCACGCAGCGTCCGCGCGAGGTGGCGCTCGATCCGCGGCACATCACCGAGGATTGGGACCGGCGCAACGACGCCGGCGGAGGGGTGCTCGGCATCGGCGCGGGGAAGCGGCGCGTGGTGGCGGACTGGCCTTTCCTCGACCAGGCGGACCGCGACCGCGAGATCGTGGCGCTCTCGCCGCTGCTCTGGTACACCGATCCTGGCGGGCTCACGCCGGCGCTCCGCGCGCGGACGAACTATCAGGGGTGGCTCGGACGGTGGGAGCTCGGGCTGGCCGTGCCCCCTCGCGCGCCGGACGGGCGGAGCGCGCCGGCCGTGCAGGGGTGGATCGCGACGCGGAACCCGCGGCTGCCGTTCGCCGACCGCCCCGCGGTGGGGCTCGGCGCCGGCGCGTGGCTGCTCGACGGGATCGCGAAGCTGGACCTCCGCAAGACGTGGGACCGGAGCCCGTTCTACTACGCCAACGGCCCGCGCAAGCTCGTCACCCTCGCCGCGACGGCGACGCTCCCGTACGACTTCGCGTGGGTGGACTCGGCGCGGTGGGAGAACGCGAGCGTGGTGGATGCGAGCGCGGAGATGTCCTGGCACTCGCGCGCGCCGCGCTCGCCGGCGGCGCGCGCGCGGGTGCTCGGCGGCGTGGTCGCGCCGCGGAGCGGGCCGTCGGGGTCGCGGATGTTCGAGCGCGCGGAAGTCGAAGGGGAAGGGACGAAGCGGCTGGCAAACTGGCGGCAGCTCGAGGGACGGTTGCGGGTGTACGGCGGGGCGAGCGATCGGGCGCCGGCGCAGCGATCGCTCGGCCTGTCGGCGCTCGACCCCACGGAGACCTTCGACGACCACCTGATGCGCGGGCGCGGCGCGCCGTTCGCGCGGAGCGACGTGCACGTGATCTCCCCCGGCGGCGCGGGCGTGCGCGGCTACTCGCCGCTCCTGCGCGTGAAGCGCGCGGCGTCCGCCAGCGCCGAGCTGTCGGCGGCGCTGTTCACGCCGAAGCCGCGGTCGCCGCTGCCGCAGCTCCGCGTGGGGGCGTTCGGCGACGGGGCGTGGGCGGTGCTCGATGCGCCGGGGGAGCGGCCGCGCGCGTTCGCGGACGCGGGGCTCGGGGTGTCGCTGCGCGGCGCGCTCTACGACCGGCCGGTGTCGCTGCGCGTGGACGTGCCCCTCTGGGTGCGCCGCGCCGGCGTGCCGTCGCGCGCGCGCGTGAACTGGGTGGTGGAGCTGGGGCGCTGATCGTCAGGCGCGCCCGTGGCGGTCGGAGATCAGGATGTTGATCACCATGTAGATCCCGACCGCCGCGGCGATCACGAAGCCCGCGGTGCCGAGCTGCCGGCGGTACGGCATGAGCATCGCGCTCGCGATGAGCAGGCCGCACAGCACGAGTCCTGACAGGATGCGGTTGGCCACCTTCTGGAGCCCGTTCAGCAGCGATCCGAGCTGCGGGGCATCCACCTTCACGCCGAGGTCGCCGGACGCGAGCCGGTCGGTGATCCGGTCCACGCGCCGGGGGAGCACGTCGAGGAGGTTGGACGCCTGCGTGGCGATCTGGTAGATGCGGCGCGGCGACAGCTCGCGCCGCGCGCGCGAGGCGACGATGCGCCGGCCGAACTCGCGGATGGCGTCCACCGGATTGAAGGTGGGATCGAGCGCGCGGCTCACCGCGTCGAGGTTGAACAGCGCCTTGGCGAGCATCGTGAGCTCGGCGGGGAGGCGCAGGCCGCTGCGGAACGAGGTGTCGATGATCTCGTAGATCACCGCGCCGGCCTGCAGCTCGCCCACGGAGCGGTCGTAGTTCTCGGTGACGAGCTGCGAGACCTGGCGCACGTAGGCGGTCCGGTCGAAGTCGTCGGTGGCGTCGCCGATCTCGATGAGCGCGGCGGCCACGTCGTCCCCGCGGTCGTCGGCGAGGTCGAGCAGGATGGTGACGATCCGCTCGCGGAGCGAGGTGGAGAGGTGCGCGGTCATCCCGAAGTCGATGAGCGCGAGCTTCGGCTCATCGGGGGCCGCCGCGACGCCAGCCGATGCTTCCGCTTCCTGCTCGAGGCGCGCGAGGGAGGTGGCCGCCGGCCGCCGCTCGCGCCGCCTGTCCGCCGACGACAGCTCGGCGGGGGTGCGCGGGTTCGCCTGCTCGGGGAAGAGCACGAGCACGTTCCCCGGGTGCGGATCGGCGTGGAAGTGGCCGGCGATGGTGATCTGCTCCAGGTACGCCTTCGCGAACTCGTCGGCGACGGTGCGGAAGTCGCGCTCCACCCGGCTCACGGCGGGGATCTCGCTCACCTTGATCCCGCGCACCCGCTCCATGGTGAGCACCCGCTCGGTGCTGTACGCCTCGATCACGCGAGGAATGAGCAGATGGGGGTATCGGGAGAGGGCGCGGCGGAAGCTCGCGGCGTTCCGCGCCTCCACCCGGTAGTCGAGCTCGTCGGCGAGGGCGTGCTCGAGCTGCTGGACGATCCCGACCATGTCCATGCGCTCGCCCATGCGCGTGTGGTCGGACGCGAAGCGCGCCAGCTCGGCGAAGAACTCCAGATCCCCGGCGAGCTGCTCGCGGATGTCGGGGCGCTGCACCTTCACCACCACCTGGCGTCCGTCGCGCAGCTCGGCGGCGTGCACCTGACCGAGGCTCGCGCTGGCGAGCGGCTCGGGGTCGAAGGAGGCGAACAGCTTGCCGATGCGCGCGCCGAGCTCCCGCTCGATCGTCTCCTCGATCTGGTCGAGCGGGACGGTGCCGACGTCGTCCTGCAGGTGCTCCAGCTCCTCGATGTACGCGGGAGGGAGAAGGTCGGCCCGGGTGGAGAGGACCTGGCCGAGCTTCACGTACGCCGGTCCGAGCTCCACGAGCCGCTTCCGGAACGCCACCGCGCGCTCGCGCGCCGACAGCGTGTCGCCGGCGTGGTCGTCGCGCTCGGCGTCCAGCTCCTCCGGCGCGAGCGCGTGCAGGCCCTGCCGCTGGGCGAAGTCCGCGAGGCCATACCGGGTGAACAACCCCACCATCGCCGCGAGTCGCGGCAGGTACCGCGGGGAGAGGAGCATGCGGACGGGGAGGGCAGGAAGCGTGCCCTTCGGGGTGGCGGGGGTGACGGCAAGCTCTGTGGCGGGCGATATTCCGGCGGCGCCGCGGGCGCCGACGATGGCGGGGCGCGGCGCGATGCACGCGGACGCTGGTGCGGAGCGTGCATCCACCGCCGCATCGCCGCCCATGGGCCATCGTCCACACGAAGCCACACCGAGGAGATCGCGTGAGCGGGCGCAGCGAGGTGACGATCGTGCCGAAGCCGTGGGGGCACGAGGTGATCTGGGCACATACCGACCGGTACGTGGGAAAGATCCTCCACATCAACGCCGGTCATGCACTCTCGGTGCAGTACCACCGGCGCAAGGACGAGACGGTGTACCTGCTGTCGGGGCAGTTGACCTACTGGGTGCAGGTGGATGGCGAGATGCGCGACATGCACCTCAAGGAGGGGGACGCCTTCCGTATCACGCCGGAGACGATCCACTACATGGAAGCGGTGACCGACTGCGACGTGCTCGAGGCATCCACGCCGGACCTCGACGACGTCGTGCGACTCAGTGACCGGTACGGACGGGAGGGGACGAGCGCGCCATGAAGGTGATCATTCCGCTCGCGGGCAAGGGGACGCGGCTGCGCCCGCACACGCACATCACGCCGAAGCCGATGCTGGAAGTGGCCGGCAAGCCGGTGATGGCGTACATCATGGACGACCTGGTGCGCCTCGGCGGCGTGGACCAGGTGATCTACATCACCGGGCACCTCAAGGAGCGCGTGGAGGAGTGGGTGCGCTCGCACTACGACTTCCCGTCGGTGTTCGTGGAACAGGCGGTGCAGAACGGGACGGCGAGCGCCGTGGAGCTGGCGCGCCCGTGGGTGGACGAGCCGGTGCTCATCATCTTCGTGGACACGATCTTCGACGCCGACCTCTCGATCATCAACACGACCGATGCTGATGGGATCATCTGGGTGAAGGAGGTGGAGGACTACCAGCGCTTCGGCGTGGTGGTGACGGACGATCAGGGCTTCATGACGAAGATCGTCGAGAAGCCCTCCACGCCGATCTCCAAGCGGGCGAACATCGGGTTGTACTACATTCGCAACTGGCAGCTGCTGTACGAGGGGATCGACCACGTGATGCGGCAGCCCCCGAACAAGGGGGAGTACTACCTCACCGACGCCTTCCAGTACATGATCGACAAGGGGGCGAAGCTGAAGGTGGTGGACGTGCAGGGGTGGTACGACGCGGGGAAGCTCGACACGCTGCTGGAGACGAACCGGGTGATGCTGGAGAAGGGGCGGGCGCGCCGCCCGGCGACGACGGAGCACTCGCGCATCTTCGATCCGGTGTACATCGAGGAGGGGGTCGTGCTCCGGAACTCCACCGTGGGCCCCAACGTCTCCATCGGCGCGGGGACAGTGGTGGAGGGCTCCGAGATCCGCGATGCGGTGGTGGGGCGGAACGCGCGCATCAAGGGCTCCAAGCTGCACGCGTCGATGATCGGGAACGACGTGGTGGTGGAGGGGGTGCGGGGCGCGGTGACGCTCGGGGACCACTCCGAAGTGAGGGGATAGGAGCGGGGTAGGTCGGAATGGGAAATAGAATGGGGCGCGTGTGGCGTGTAGAAGGCGGTGGTAGGCGAGAGGGCGTAGGTAGAGCGCGAGTAGGTTCGGCGGTAGAGAGTCCGCCTACACCCGAGCCTACACGCGCCGTCCCTCCCTCCTCATCCCGTCGGTCTCCCACACGGCACACGCGTTTCACGGTGGTCCAGCCACCAGGTCCTACCCTCTCGTCCTAGCCCCTAACTAGTCCGCCGCCCCGACCACGATCCCGAGCGCCCGCGCCACGCCGGCCTGGCCGTCCACGTTCTCGAACCACTCGGCGGGCGTGTGGGCGTCGCCGCCGCGGCCGCCGGCGCCGATGGCGATGGCCGGGATGCCGAGCGCGATGGGGACGTTGGCGTCCGTGGATGCCGTGGCCAGCTCCGGCGCGCGCCCCACGAGCCGCGTCGCTTCCATCGCCATCCGCACCAGCGGGTGCTCCGCTGGCGTCTCTCCGCTCGGCCGGTCGCCGATCACCGACACCGTGCAGCGGAGCGGCGGCGTGCCGGGCACGCGGCGCGCGTTCTCCTCCTGCTCCGCGGCGCGCGCCACCACGCGGATCTCGCGGTCGAAGCGGTCGAGCAGCGACGACGAGACGGAGCGCAGGTCGACCTCGAGCCACCCCTCGTCGGGGATGGAGTTCACGGAGATGCCGCCGCCGATGCGCCCCACGGAGAGCGTGGTGCGCGGCTCGGCCGGGAGCGCGAGCCGCGCGAGGCGCGCGGCGGCGATCGCCGCGGCGTGTACCGCGGACGGCACGCCGTACGCCGTCCAGCTGTGCCCGCCGGAGCCGCGGAAGGTGAGGCGGAAGCGGCGGGAGCCGAGCGCACGGTGCACGATGCGCTC
>CAMLEQ010000013.1 GCA_946479015.1 uncultured Gemmatimonadota bacterium
ACGGCCCGCGTCACGCCAGTCCCAGGAGCCCGCCACGGGCCGCGTCACGCCAGCCCACGGAGCCCACCACGGCCGCCGCCAGGCCACGGAGCCCGCCACGCCCCCGCGGCGCGGCGGAGCTGCTAGCGCGCCCAGCCCGGCGTCGAGGAGAAGTCGCCCTTGAGCACACTGCGCGCCGCGAGGAGACCGCCGAAGAGCGTGCCCTTGAGCATGTCCCCCACCGCCGACGCCCCCACGTCGCGAGGCGCCAGCCCCCGCTTGCGGAGCGCGTGATTGCAGCGGTGCACCGTCTCCACGCGCCTCGTCTCGCGCGTGCAGTACGTCATGCTGATCGTGATCGACACGTTGTCGTGGTTCGACACCAGGTGCGGCGCCGTGCTCGGCATGTAGGCGCCCATCCCCGGCTCCAGCTCGTGCACCTGCGCCAGCCGGTCGAAGCTCGGGTCGTAGTGCACCTCCTTCCGGTTCCACTGCGAGTGGAACGTCTCCAGCGCCAGCGCCGGGATGCAGTCCTCGGCGTGCCAGAGCAGCGCGCGCTTCTTCCCGCGCACCTGCATCAGGAAGTTGTTCTCGTGGTCGATGTGGAAGGGCGTGACCGAGTTCGGCGACGAGATGAAGATCCAGAACGCGCGGTGGAACATCCCCGGGTCCTTCGCGTCGATCCGCGCCCGCACCTCGTCGAGCGCCTCGTCGAGGATCGCGCGGTACTCCGGGTCGCTCTGCACGTTGTGCAGCGCGATCCACGAGCCCGAGGTCTCCATGTTCGCCATCGCCTCCTCGAGCCCGAGCGTGTGCGGGTGCTCCTCGGTGGTGCGCTCGAAGTCGCTGTCCGCCCGCGCCGTGGTCGCGTGAAAGCGGACCCGCTCCCGCGGCAGCCGCTTCGCGAGCGTCATGAGGGCGTCGAGCGTGAACATGGGGTGATCCGCGAAGTCGTGCCGCACGCTCATGAGCCGCTTCGGGTCGAACTGCTCGCTGTCGAACTGGATGTGCATCGGTCCACTCCGTGGATTGGCGCGTGGGCGGGTGGAGGCCGGCGATGCCCCGAGGCGGCGAAACCCGCGTTCCGGCATGCGATAGATGGCGTTGCCGGCCTCGACGGTAGTGGGCACGAAGCGATTCGTCCAGAGTGGACGGCTCTCCACCATTCTGTCGTCCCATCGCAACAGATGTCTCCATCTGTCGCGATACTGTTTCTATTCGGCCGGGCTCTACAATCGGCCAATCCCCGCCATCGATCGGCCTAACCAACTGTGCCGCAGCACCTTGCGCCCACCGGTCGGCGTCCGTGCATCCCCCCTACGAATGTTAATAATTTCTCACCTTGCGGCGTCCGGCCCTGATCGGCATCCTAGTCCGAACTGGCTAGAAACTTTCCGCGCCGGCCAGTCAGGCGCGACCTCTTCGCTGTCGGTCGCTTCGATGCGCGCTTTCTCGTGGCTCTGTCCCCCGCCGCTCCCCCCCGGATCCCTGATCCGGAACGCCCGGCGGACGGGCGGGCTGGTCGCTTTCGCTGCCGCGCTCACCGCGCACTCGACGCCCCCCGCGCCGCCCTCCCGGACGGCGGGGAGAGCGCCGGGCGCGAGCGCGGGGGCGGGGGTCGGGGAGGGAAGCCCCGCATGACCGATCCGCAGCGGGATGATCCCGCGACCACGGGCGACAGCACGCCCCCGGGAGCGGCGCTCGCCGTCATCCCCGCGCGCGCGGGATCCAAACGGATCCCCGGAAAGAACGTCCGCCAGCTCGGCGGACGCCCCGTCATCGCTTACACCATCGAGGCCGCGCTCCAGAGCGGCGTCTTCGCGCGCGTGGTCGTGAGCACGGACAGCGAGGAGATCGCCGACGTCGCCACCCGCACCGGCGCCGAGGTCCCCTTCCTTCGCGACCCCTCGCTCGCCGACGACCACACGCCGGTGTCGCTCGTCACCGTCGACGCGCTCGAGCGACTCGATCCGCGCGGGACGGCGTTCGTCCGCGTCGCGCAGCTCATGCCCAACTGCCCGCTCCGCACCGCGGACGACGTGCGCGATTCGCTCGCCCAGTTCACCGCCACCGGCGCCTCGTCGCAGCTCTCGGTCACGCGATTCGGGTGGCTCAACCCCTGGTGGGCCGCCACGCGCGACGCGTCGCTCGTGCTCCACCCGCTGTTCGAGCGCGAGGCCACCGCGCGCAGCCAGGACCTGCCGGAGCTGTACTGCCCCACCGGCGCGATCTGGTGGGCGACGTCGGGCACGCTCCGCCTGGAGCGCACCTTCCACATCGCGGGGCGCACGGGGTGGGAGCTGCCGTGGTGGCGCGCGGTGGACATCGACACCATGGAAGACTGGCGCATGGCCGAGCTGCTGTTCGAGCGTCCCGCGCTCGCCGCGGCGGGAGGTGCCCATGGCTGACCGCATCGCGCTCTACACCACGGTGTATCCGGCGGCCACGCGCTGGCTCGCGGAGTGGTGGCGCTCGGTGGACGCGCAGACGGACCGCGCGTTCGACCTCTGGATCGGCGTCGACGCGATGCGCCGCGACGAGGTGGCCGCCGCCATGGGCGCGGAGCCTCGCGCCGAGTGGGTGTTCGCCGAGCGCGGCGACTCCCCCGCCGCCATCCGCGCGCGCGCGATGGCGCGCATGGTCGAGTGCTACGACGCCGTGGTCTTCGCCGACTGCGACGACATCCTCCACCCCGAGCGCGTGGCCGCATCGCGCGCGGCGCTGCGCTGCGCGGACGTCACGGCGTGCGCGCTCCGCATCATCAACGAGGAGGCGCGCGACCTGGGCCTGGTGTTCGGCCCGCCGCCGGAGGACGATCCGGTGGAGCTGCTCCCGTGGTGGAACGTGTTCGGGCTCTCGAACAGCGTGTACCGCTCGGAGGTGCTGCGCCGCTGCCTCCCCGCGCCCGCGGAGTGCACGGCGGTGGACTGGCTGCTCGCCACGCGCGCGCTCGCCTCGGGGGCGACGCTCGCCTGGGAGCCCACGCCGCTGATGCAGTACCGCCAGTACCACGCGAACGTGGCGCGCGTGCTCCCCCCCTTCTCGGAGGACGACGTGCTCGCCGCCACGCGCCGCGTGCTCGTGCACTACGACTGCGCGCTCGAGAGCGCCGGAGGGCACCCGCTCCCCGGCGGGCTGCGCGAGGCGCTCACCGGCGCGCGCGAGCGGGCGCGCCGCTTCCATTCCGCGCTCGTCGTCTCCCCGGAGCGGCGCGAGCGCTACGTGGCCAACCTGAACGCGCTCCCGCCGCGCTACGTGTGGTGGTGGTGCGTCGCTCACCCGGCACTGGAGGACGTGTGGAGAAGCTGAGCATCGCGGGGCGCGCCATCGGCGAGGGCGAGCCGCCGTACATCGTCGCCGAGATCGGCGCGAACCACAACGGCGACATGGCGCTCTGCCGCCGGCTCATCGACGCCGCCGCCGACTGCGGCGCGGACGCGGTGAAGTTCCAGTCGTGGACGAAGCGCTCGCTCATCTCCCGCGCCGAGCTGGCGCGCGACACGCGCTACGCGAAGGGGAGCGCGCCCACGCTCGAGGAGGCGGTGGAGCGCTACCAGCTCTCGGAGCGCGACCACCGCGACATCGCCTGCTGGGCGGCGGAGCGCGGGATCACCTGGTTCTCGAGCTGCTTCTCGAGCGAGGAAGTGGACCTGCTCGAGTCGCTGGACGCGCCGGCGTACAAGGTGGCGTCGATGGACGTGAACCACCTGCCGCTGCTCGAGCGCGTGGCGCGCACGGGGAAGCCGGTGATCCTCTCCACGGGGATGGCGACGCTCGGCGAGGTGGAGCGCGCGCTGGAGACGCTGCGCCGGAGCGGCGCGCGGCAGGTGGCGCTGCTGCACTGCGTGGCGATCTACCCGTGCCCGCCGGAGCTGGTGAGCCTGCGCACGATGCACACGTGGACGCGCGCGTTCGACGTGCCGGTGGGGTTCAGCGACCACACGCTCGGCACGGCGGTGCCGCTCGCGGCGGTGGCGCTCGGCGCGTGCCTGATCGAGAAGCACTTCACCCTCGACACGGCGACGGAGGGGTGGGACCACGCGATCTCCGCCGATCCGGCGGAGCTCGCCGCGCTCGTGCGGGGGAGCCGCGCGGTGCACGCGGCGCTCGGAAGCGAGCGGCGCACGATCGCGGACGTGGAGATCGAGAAGCGGAAGGCGTTCCGCCGGCGCATGGTGGCGCGGCGCAGCATGCGGAAGGGGGAGCGCGTGAGCGCGAGCGACGTGGAGTTCAAGCGTCCGGGGACGGGGATCGCCCCCGACGAGCTGCGCTACGTGGTGGGGCGGGCGCTGGCGAGGGACGTGGAGGCGGAAGACGAGATGGAGTGGACGGACTTGCACTGAGAGGGAAGCGATTCCTCGAGGAGGTCCGGATATGCGGTTGGTCGTATTCGGCGATGGCAAGTGGGCGGGAGACTCGGTGGTGCGCCTCGCCGCCGCGGGGCACGACGTGGCGGCGGTGGTGCCGCGCGCGCGCCCCACGGGAGAGGAGATGGCGTGCGCGGCGGCGGCCGTGGGCGCGCGCCTGCTGCATCTCGCCGCGGGGGACGCGGCGGCCGCCGACGCGGTGCGCGCGCTCGGTTGCGATCTGGGGATCTCGGTGGCCTACGACCGGATCCTCCGCGCGCCGATGCTCGCCGCCACCACGATGGGCGTGGTGAACTTCCACGCGGGGATGCTCCCGCGCTACCGCGGCCGGAACGTGGTGAACTGGGCGATCCTGAACGGGGAGCAGGAGATCGGCGTCACCGCGCACTGGGTGGATCTCGGCATCGACAGCGGGGACATCATCCTCCAGCGCGCGCTCCCGATCACGCGCACGGACGACTACGGGAGCGTGCTGGCGCGGGTGGTGGCGGCGATCCCGCCGATGGCCGTGCAGGTGGCGGCGATGCTCGCCGAGGGGCGGGCGCCGCGCGTGCCGCAGGAGCACGCGCTCGCCACGTACTACGGCGGGCGGCACGAGGGGGACGAGTGGCTCGACTGGAGCGCGACGAGCCGCGAGCTGCACGACAAGATCCGCGCGATCGCCCGCCCGGGGCCGGGCGCGCGCACCACGCTCGGCGAGCGCGAGGTGGTGATCTGGCGCGCGTGGTGGGAGCCGTGGTGGCCGCGCTATGCGGCGATTCCCGGACAGGTGGTGGGGCGGCGCGCCGACGGCGCGTGTGCGGTGAAGACGGGAGATTCCACGCTCCTCGTGCTGGAGGCGCAGCCGGAGGGAGGAGAGTCCGGCGCGCCGGGGTGGCAGATCGGGACGCGGCTCGGCGAACGGGACGGCGCGCTGGCGTTGCGCGCCGAGGTGCGCGCGCTGCGACGCCGGGTGGCGGAGCTGGAGCGCGCCATGACGCGGGAGGTCGACCATGTATCCCGTTGACCAGCGCGCGCGGCTGGAGAGCGTGATGATCGCGCCCACCGCCAGCATCGCCAGCGCGGTGGAGCGGCTCGAGCGCGCGGGCACCGGCGCGCTGCTCGTGTGCGACGGCGATCGCCGGCTGCTCGGCGTGGTCACCGACGGCGACGTGCGCCGCGCCATCCTCGCGGGGCTCGGCTTCGATCACCCGTGCCTGGAGATCGCGCAGCGCGAGCCGGTGGTGGGGGCGGCGGGGGGAACGGCGGCGGATGCGCTCGAGCTCATGGATCGCGGGCGCGAGTTCGTGGTCGATCACCTGCCGCTCGTCACGGCGGACGGGATCGTGGCGGGGCTGGTGCTGCGCAGCGACCTCGTGGCGCGGGAGCCGCTCCCGCTCTCGGCGGTGATCATGGCGGGGGGATTCGGGAAGCGGCTCCTCCCGCTCACGGAGCAGGTGCCCAAGCCGATGCTCCCCGTGGGGGGGCGCCCGCTGCTCGAGCGCACCATCGACAGGCTGCGCGGCGCGGGGATCGGGCGCGTGGCGATCAGCACGCATCATCTCGCGGACCGCATCACCGGGCACTTCGGCGACGGGAGCGGCTTCGGCGTGACGCTGAGCTACGTGGCGGAGGACAGCCCGCTCGGCACCGCGGGGGCGCTGCGCCTGCTCGGCGAGGTGGGCGAGCCGCTGCTCGTGATCAACGGCGACATCCTCACCGGGATCTCGTACACCGACATGCTCCACTTCCACCGCGAGCAGCAGGCGGAGCTGACGGTGGCGGTGCGGCGGTGCGACCTGGAGATCCCCTACGGCGTGCTGCGCACGGACGGCGCGTGGGTGCGCGGCGTGACGGAGAAGCCGAGGTCGAGCTGGCTGATCAACGCCGGCGTGTACCTGCTCGAGCCCTCGGTGCAGCGGCTCATCCCGGCGGATCGCCGCTTCGACATGACCGACCTCATCCAGCGCATGCTCGAGGAGGGGAGGCGGGTGGCGGGGTTCCCCATCGTCGAGTACTGGCTCGACATCGGGGAGCGCTCGGACTACGAGCAGGCGCAACGAGACATCCAGACCGCGGCGGAGGCGCTCGGCTGATGAACGTACTCGTCACCGGCGGCGCCGGCTACGTGGGTTCCACGCTGGTGCCGCTCCTGCTCGCGTCGGGCCACCGCGTGCGCGTGCTCGACCTGCTCGTGCACGGCGGCGGGGGGCGCTCGCTCCTCGGCGTGTGGACGAACCCCGCGTTCGAGCTGCGGCGGGGCGACGTGCGCGATGCGGACGTGGTGCGCGATGCGCTGCGAGAGATGGACGCGGTGGTGCACCTGGCGGCGATCGTCGGCGATCCCGCGTGCGCGCGAGCGCCGGAGCTGGCGCGGGAGATCAACGAGCGGGCCTCGCTGGCGCTCATCGAGGAAGCGCGGCGCGCGGGGGTGCGGCGGTTCGTGTTCGCCAGCACGTGCAGCAACTACGGGAAGATGAAGGAAGGCGACGGCTGGGTGGACGAGCGCTCGGAGCTGGCGCCGGTGTCGCTGTACGCGGTGACCAAGGTGGCGGTGGAGCGCGCGATGCTGGAGGGAGACAACGGCGGGATGGCGCTCACTCCGCTCCGCTTCGCCACCGTGTACGGCGTGTCGCCGCGCATGCGCTTCGATCTCACGGTGAACGAGTTCACCATGGAGATGCTCGTGAGGCGGCATCTGGTGGTGTTCGGCGAGCGCTTCTGGCGCCCGTACGTGCACGTGGCGGACGCCGCGCGCGCGATCGCGCTGGTGCTCGAGGCGCCGCCGGAGCGGGTGCACCGCGAGGTGTTCAACGTGGGGAACAGCGGGCAGAACTTCCAGAAGCAGCAGCTCGTGGAGCTGATCCGCCCGCACGCGCCCGACGCGGTGGTGGAGTACGTGCACCGGGACGAGGATCCGCGCGACTACCGCGTGCGCTTCGGGCGCATCGGGGAGCGGCTGGGGTACGCGACCACGCGCACGGTGGAGCAGGGGATCGCGGAGGTGGCGCGGCTGGTGGAGAGCGGGGTGATCCCCGATCTCGACGCGCGGGAGCTGAGAAATTGAGCGCGCCCGCCCCCATCACGCGGCGCGAGCGGCTCGCGCCCGGCGCCCCGCCCCCGGCGGGGACGATCCCGCTCACCGTCCCCGAGCTGCGCGGGAACGAGTGGGCGTACGTGAAGGAGTGCCTCGACACCAACTGGGTGTCGAGCGTCGGCTCGTACGTGGACCGCTTCGAGCGCGTGGTGGCGGATGCGGTGGGGGCGCGGCACGGCGTGGCGACGGTGAACGGGACGGCGGCGCTGCACGTGGCGCTGATGGTCGCGGGGGTGGCGCCGGGGGACGAGGTGATCACCTCGACGCTCACGTTCATCGCCCCGGCGAACGCGATCCGCTACGTGGGGGCGTGGCCGGTGTTCGTGGATGCGGAGCCCGACCACTGGCAGATGGACGTGGCGCGGCTCGCGCACTTCCTGGAGCGCGGGTGCCGGCGCGTGGATGGCGCGCTGCGGAACGTGGCGACGGGGCGGCGGGTGCGCGCGATCCTCCCCGTGCACGCGCTCGGGCACCCGGTGGACATGGACCCGCTGATGGAGCTGGCGCGCCGGCACGAGCTGGTGGTGATCGAGGACGCGAGCGAGAGCCTGGGGGCGCTGTACCGCGGGCGGAGCGTGGGGCGCGAGGGGGCGTGCGCGGTGCTCTCCTTCAACGGGAACAAGCTCGTCACCACCGGCGCGGGGGGGATGCTCGTGACGGACGACGACCTGTTCGCGCGTCGCGCGCGCCACCTCACCACGCAGGCGAAGAGCGACGCGCTCGAGTACATCCACGACGAGATCGGCTGGAACTACCGGCTGTCGAACGTGCTGGCGGCGATGGGCGTGGCGCAGATGGAGCACGTGCGCGAGTTCGTCGACGCGAAGCGGCGCATCGCCGAGCGGTATCGGGATGGGCTGGCCGGCGTGCCGGGGATCGCGCCGATGCGCGAGGCGCAGTGGGCGCGGAGCGCGTTCTGGATGTACACCGTGCTCGTGGACGAGCGCGCGTACGGGATGGACTCGCGCGCGCTCCTGCGCGCGCTCGCGGAGCGGCGGGTGCAGTGCCGTCCGCTCTGGCAGCCGCTGCACCTGTCGCCGGCGCAGCGCGGGGCGTACCACGAGGGGTGCCCGGTGGCGGAGCGGCTGAACCGCGACGGGTTGAGCCTCCCGTGCTCGGTGGGGCTCGGGGCCGAGGATCAGGATTGGGTCATCGCACAGATCGCGGCGCTGGCCGCGCCGCGGGAGCAGATCGCGGCGTCGACCGCGCCGCGGGAGGGTGGCGCATGACGGCGACGACGATGGCGCCGCCGTGGGATCGCGGCACGCTCGAGCGCGCGCTGCGCGCCGTCGGGATCGGCGACGGCGACGTGGTGTTCGTGCACGCGTGGCTCGAGGCGCTGGGGATCCCCGCCGGGTGCCGCAGCTCCGAGGATGCGTGGGCGATGGTGGTGGACGCGCTGCGCGAGGTGACCGGCGCGACGGGGACGATCGTGGTTCCCACGTACACGTTCTCGTTCTGCCGCGGCGAGCCGTTCGACGTGGAGCACACCCCCACGTGCGGCGGGCCGTGGAGCCCGAGCGCGGGATTCCTCGAGTGGTTCCGCCAGCTCCCCGGCGTGGCGCGCTCGCGCGATCCCATCCACTCGGTGGCCGCGCTCGGCGCGCGCGCGGAGGAGCTGGTGCGCGACATCCCGGAGACGTGCTTCGGGGAGGGGAGCGTCTTCCACCGGCTGCGGGCGATGGGGGGGAAGATCGCGATGCTCGGGCTGCCGCTCGAGGAGGCGACCTTCCGGCATCACAGCGAGGAGATGGCGGGGGTGCCGTTCCGCTACCGGAAGCTGTTCACCGGGCGCATCCGCGAGGATGGTGAGGAGCGGAAGAGCGGGTGGGTGTACCTCGTGCGCATCCTCGCGAAGGAGGGCGCGCCCGACGGCTCGCGGCTGGAGGCGATGGCCCGGCGCGAGGGGGTGTGCCGCTCCGCGCACGTCGGCCCGGCGGAGCTGCTCGGGGTGGACGCGCGGGCGTACCATGCGCTGACGCTGCGCGCGATCGCGCTCGACCCGTGGGTGACGGCGCGCGGGCCGGCGGGGGATCCGGTGGTGATGGAGGAGGCGCGCGTGGGCAAGCGGCGCTTCCGGGTGACGCTCCCCGAGCGCGCGACGATGATGGAGATGATCCACGGGCTGTGGACGCTCCCGCGCGACATCGTCTCCGACGGCTACGACGCGGCGCTGCACGCGCTCGCCGGGCAGCTCCCGATGACCGTCCACGAGTACCCGAGCGGCGAGGGGGCGTGGAGCTGGATCGTCCCCGAGAAGTGGACGTGCCACGAGGGGCGGCTGGAGACGATGGATGGGCGGCGCCTCTTCTCGTACGCGGAGCACCCGCTGCACGTGATGAGCTACTCCCTCCCGTTCGAGGGGGAGGTGACGCGCGAGGAGCTGCTCGCGCACCTGCACGTGCACCCGCTGAGCGACGATGCCGTGCCGTTCGCGTTCCGCTACTACGAGCGCGACTGGGGGCTCTGCTGCTCGCGCCGGCAGCGCGACGCGCTGGTGGACGATCGATACCGCGTCGTGATCCGGACGAGCTTCAGCTACGGCACGTTGAAGGTGGGGGAGGTGGTGGCCACCGGCGCGAGCGACGAGACGTTCGTGCTGTGCGCGCACCTCTGCCACCCGCACATGGTGAACGACGACCTGAGCGGGGTGGTGGTGGGGATGGACGTGATGCGCGCGCTCCGCGCGCGGCGCGCCCTGCGCTACACGTACCGGCTGCTGATCGTCCCCGAGACCATCGGATCGCTGGCGTGGCTGAGCCACAACGAGCGGCTCATCCCGCGCATGGCCGGGGGGATCTTCCTCGAGATGCTCGGGCTCGACCAGCCGCTCGCGCTTCAACTTTCGTACGCCGGGCGCACGCGCATCGACCGCGAGTGCGCGCGCGTGCTCGAGGAGCGCAACCCGGCGAACTGGACGGCGGGGTTCCGCGAGGTGGTGGGGAACGACGAGCGGCAGTTCAACGCGCCGGGGGTGCGCGTCCCCATGCTCTCGCTCTCGCGCGTGACGCGCGGCGCGCCGCCGAACGCGTACTACCCGCAGTATCACTCCAGCCTGGACACGCCGGCGATCACGCACCAGAACCGGCTGGAGGATGCGCGCGACACGGTGCTGGCGATGGTCGAAGCGCTGGAGCGGAGCGTGGTGCCGGTGCCGCGCTTCCGCGGGGAGGTGTTCTGCTCGCGCTACGGGATCCACATCGACCCGTACGAGAACCCCGACGGGAATCGCGCGCTGTTCGACATCATGTACCTCATCGACGGCACGCGCAGCGTGGAGGACATCGCGCGCGAGTGCGAGATCGCGCCGGAGGCGGTGATGGGGACGCTGCACGAGCTGCGCCGGCACGGGCTGGTGGCGCTGTGAAGAGCGGCTGGGGGGGCACGCGCACCGTGGTGATCGGCGGCGGCATCGTGGGGCTCGCCGCCGCGTGGAAGCTGCTGCTCGCCAGCCTGCGCGGAAGCGTGACGGTGCTGGAGAAGGAGGCGTACGTGGGGCGGCACCAGAGCGGGCACAACTCCGGGGTGCTGCACGCGGGGCTGTACTACGCGCCGGGGTCGCTCAAGGCGCGGCTCGCGGTGTCGGGGATCCGGCAGATGACGAAGTTCTGCCGCGAGCACCACGTGCCGCACGAGGTGTGCGGCTCGCTGGTGGTGGCGGCGGACGAGAACGAGGTGCCGCGGCTGCGCGCGCTGCTCGACCGCGGGCGGGCGAACGGGCTCACGGGGCTCGAGTGGCTCGACCCGCCGCGGATGCGGGAGATCGAGCCGCACGTGGGCGGTGTCGCGGCGGTGCTGGTGCCGGAAGAGGGGATCACCGACTACTGGCGCGCGTGCAAGGCGCTCGCGCAGGCGATCCACTCGCTGGGCGGCACGGTGGTGACGGGGGCGGAAGCGCTCGCCATCCATCGCGACCAGGGCGAGTGGGTGGTGGAGACCACGGAGGGGACGTACCGCGGGCAGTTGCTGGTGAACTGTGCCGGGCTGCACGCCGACCGCGTGGCGCGGATGGCGGGGGAGCGGCCGATGGTGCGCATCGTCCCCTTCCGCGGGGAGTACTGGCGACTGACGCGGGAGCGGCAGCAGCTCGTGCGGAATCTCATCTACCCCGTGCCCGACCCGGCCTTCCCGTTCCTGGGCGTGCACTTCACGCGGATGATTCGCGGCGGCGTGGAGGCGGGGCCGAACGCGGTGCTCGCGCTCGCGCGCGAGGGGTACCGCAAGCGCGACGTGCGGGCGCGCGACGTGGCGGACGCGCTCGGCTTCCCCGGGCTCTGGCGCTTCCTGGCGCGGCATCCGCGCGAGAGCTGGCGCGAGCTGCGGCGGAGCTTCAGCCGCGAGCTGTTCGCGCGCTCGCTGCGCCGGCTGGTGCCGGAGGTGCGCGCCGAGGACCTCGCGCCGGGGGGCGCCGGCGTGCGCGCCCAGGCGCTCCACCGCGACGGCACGCTCGTGCAGGACTTCCATTTCCTGGAGCGCCCCGGCGCGCTCCACGTACTGAACGCGCCCAGTCCGGGAGCTACGGCCTCGCTGGCGATCGCCGACGAGATCGTGCGCCGTTCCGCGGTGGTGGGTGCCCATGCCGCCTCGTGACATGACCCCTCCCACGCACACCACCGCCTCCGCGTCCCGGCTCGCGTACCGCGCCATGCGGGAGCGTCCGCTGCTCGCCATCGGCTTCCTCGTGCTGACGCTGGGGCAGGGGACCCTCCAGGGATTGCTGGTGTGGACGCTGCGCGCGGTGCTGCTCTCGTTCGAGAAGCACGGGCAGGAGATGGCGACGGCGGTGGCGCTGAGCGCGCTCGCCATCTTCGCGATCTGGGTGGCGCGCGCGGCGGCGGCGTTCGTGGCGGAGGTGCTGGCGGCGAAGCTGGCGCACGGGATCGAGGTGGCGACGATGTGGAAGATCCTCGCCAAGCTGCTCACGCTCTCCACGCGCTTCTTCGAGAAGAACAGCTCGGGCGACCTGGTGATGGCCACCTACTACGACGTGCAGCACATCCGGCAGATCACGCTCGCGCTGGGCGAGGTGGTGCTGCACGTGACGCGGCTGCTCGGGCTGGTGGCGGTGGCGTACATGATGAGCCCGAAGCTCACGATCATCGGGCTCGTGTCCGTGCCGTTCGGCGCGTGGCCGGCGCTCTGGCTGGGGGAGCGGATCAAGGAGGCGGCGAGCCGCGAGCGCGGGAGCGTGAGCCGGCTGTACGACTCCTTCCTCCAGGTGGCGCAGGGGATCCGGATCATCAAGGTGAACGGCGGGGAGCGCCGCGTCCTCGACCGCGCGCGCGACACGGGGACCGTGCTCGCGCGCTACCTGGTGAACCAGGTGCGCGCGAGGGCGTTCGCGAGGTTCCTGCTCGAGAGCGTGTCGGGGGTGGGGCTGATCATCGTGCTCGTGGTCGGCGGGCGCGACGTGGCGAGCGGCGCGCTCCAGTGGCAGTCGCTGCTCAGCCTCCTCATCGCGATCATGGGGGTGTACGCCCCCACGGTGGGGATCCTCCAGGTCTACACGAACATCCAGCGCTCCATCCCGCACCTCGACCGGATCGAGCAGATCATGCGCGAGGTGCCGGACGTGCGCGACCGCCCCGACGCGCGTCCGCTCCCCGAGGCGCCGAGCACGATCGAGCTGCGGAACGTCTCCTTCCGCTACGAGGACCGGGAGGTGCTCGAGGACGTGAGCGCCACCATCCAGCGCGGGGAGACGATCGGGATCGTGGGCCCCTCCGGCGCGGGGAAGAGCACGCTGCTCGCGCTCCTGCTGCGGCTGTACGATCCCTCGAGCGGGCAGATCCTGCTCGACGGCGTGGACGTGCGCGACATCCGGCACGCCGACTACATGCGGCACTGCGCGATCGTGATGCAGGAGCCCTTCCTGTTCGTGGACACCGTGGCCAACAACATCCGCGCCGCGCGCCCGGAGGCGTCGTTGGACGAGGTGGTGGCGGCGGCGAAGGCGGCGGGGATCCACGACGAGATCATGCAGATGGAGCGCGGCTACGACACGATGATCGGGCGCGCGGAGGATGCGCGCGGCGTGTCCACCGGGCAGAAGCAGCGCATCTGCATCGCGTCGGCGCTGCTGAAGAACGCGCCGCTGCTCTTCCTGGACGAGGCGACGAGCAACCTGGACTCGGTGTCGGAGCTGCGGCTCCAGGTGGCGATCGAGCGGCTGATGGAGGGACGCACGACGTTCGTGATCGCGCACCGGCTCTCCACGCTGCGCGCCGCGGACCGGATCATGGTGATCGACGATGGCCGGGTGGTGGGGCTCGGCCGGCACGAGGAGCTGCTCGGCGGGTGCCGCACCTACCACAAGCTGTGGACGTACCAGATGGACGAGGCGGCCGACGTGGATGCGCTGGTGGCGGAGCTATGACGGCGACGCGGGTGCCGGAGCGCGGCATGGACCGCGCGCGATGGGAGTGTCCGCGGGTGATGGTGGACCCGGGGACGATGGACTGCCTGAACCTCGGGGACCTGGCGATGCTCCAGGCGGCGCTGGCGCGGGTGCGCGCGGCGTGGCCCGGGGCGGAGATCGGCGTGTTCACGCGCGATCCCGCCGCGCTCGCGGCGAGCTGTCCCGGCGTGACGCCGCTCGACGACGACGCGCGGCTGGGGTGGTTCGCCGCGCGCTTCTTCCTCGGCGGGCTGCACGACCGGATGCCGCGCCACGCATCGGCGCGCCTGCAGGCGGCGCAGCGCGCGGCGCGGCACCGGTGGCCGGTGCTGGTGGAGTCGGCGATGCGCGCACGGCTGGCGCTGCGGCGCACGGGGCGCGACCGGGTGCAGCGCGTGCTGGACGCGATCCACGACGCGGACCTGTACGTGGTGGCCGGGCAGCACGGGGTGGCGGACGAGTTCCGCCCGCGCGCGATGGCGCTGCTGGACACCATGGATGCGGTCGGGCGCGCGGGGGCGCCGGTGGTGATGCTCGGCCAGGCATTCGGCCCGCTCGCCGACGGCGGGCTGCGCGCGCGCGCCCGCGCGCTCCTCCCGCGCGCCGGCCTCGTCGCGCTGCGCGAGCCGGGGGTGTCGCTGGCGCTGGCGCGCGAGCTCGGCGTCCCCGAGGAGCGCACGATGGTGACCGGCGACGACGCGGTGCCGCTGGCGTTCGCCGCGCGCCGCGCGGAGGCGGGGGATGCGCTGGGGGTGAGCCTGCGCGTGACGCCGGTGGCCGGGGTGACGCCCGACCTGATCGAGCGCGTGCGCGCGCCGCTGCAGGCGGTGGCGCGCGGGCTCGGCGCGAGCGTGGTGCCGCTGCCGAGCGCGCGGCACGCGGTGGCGGAGGACGTGCTCGTGATGCGCCGCCTGCTGGCCGGGATGGACGATGCGTCCGACGGCGGCGCCGCGCTCGACACGCCGGAGCGGCTGATCCGCGCGGTGGGCGGGTGCCGGGTCGTGGTGGCGGGGGCGTACCACGTGGCGGTGTTCGCGCTCGCGCAGGGGATCCCCGTGGTGGGACTCGCGCGCTCGGAGTACTACCGGCAGAAGTTCGCGGGGCTGGGGACGCTGTTCGGCGCCGGGTGCGAGACGCTCTCCGCGGACGATCCCGCGCTCGGCCACCGGCTGCGCGCGGCGGTGGCCGGCGCGTGGACGTGCGCGGACGCGCTGCGCCCGCGGCTGCTCGCGGCGGCGGCGCGGCAGGTGGAGGCGGGGGAACGCGCGTTCGCGCGGGTGATGGAGCTGATGCGCGAGCGCGCCCTGACGATGAGGGACCGGTGATGCAGCGGAGCATCGCGTTGATCGTCGACCACCCGCAGCGCGACCTGGCGGGGCTCGTGCTCACGGCGTACGAGCTGTGCCAGCGCGGCCACGTGTGCCACCTCGTGCCGCTCAACCTCCAGGACACCGAGGTATGGGCGCTCGCCCCGGACTTCGTGCTCGTGAACTACCTGCGGCGGTTCAACGAGCCCTTCCTGCGCCGGCTGGTCAGCGCCGGGATCCCGTACGGGCTGCTCGACACCGAGGGAGCGGTGTTCTCCTCCTTCGAGGAGTACGCCGAGCTGCACTGCACCGACCCCGCGCTGCTGCGCGGCGCCCGCTGCGCCTGCATCTGGGGGCCGCGCCTCGCGCACTGGCTGATCGCGCAGGAGGTGTACGAGGCCGAGCGCGTGGCGGTGACCGGCTGTCCGCGCTTCGACCTGTACGCGCCGGGGTGGCGGAGCGTGATGCTCGACCCCGCGGAGCGCGATGCGCGCGCGCGCCAGCGCATCCTCGTGAACACGAACTTCTCCATCGTGAACCCGCGCTTCACCAGCTCGGCGGAGAACATCGAGGTCTACCACACGCAGCTCGGCTGGTCGCGCGAGCGGCTGGCGACGTACACGGGGATCGAGCGCGAGGCGATCGCCGCCACGATCCAGCTCGCGCGCACCCTCGCCGCGCGCTTCCCCGCGTGCACGGTGGTGGTGCGCCCGCACCCGCACGAGAGCCCCGAGCCGTACCGCGCGGCGCTCTCGCGCGTGCCGAACGTGGAGCTGAACGTGGACGGTCCGGTGCAGCCGCAGATCTTCCGCGCGGCGGCGGTGGTCCAGCGGAGCTGCACCACCGCGGTGGAGGCGGCGCTCGCCGACGTGCCCGCGCTCTCCGCGCGCTGGATCGTGCCGCCGGTGGAGGCGCCGATGTCGGAGGCGGTGAGCGTGGGGTGCGAGTCGCCGGAGGCGATGTGCGCGCGGATCGAGGCGATCCTGGCCGGCGGGTGGACGCCCGACACGGAGCAGACGGGCCAGGTGGAGTGCGTGATCGCCGAGTGGTTCCACCGCCGCGACGGCCTCGCCTTCCGCCGCGTGGCGGACGTGGTGTCCGCCGCGCTCGACGAGTGGGGGGAGCGGCGCGTGGACGAGCGGACGTGCCGGCGCTACATGTACCGCGTGTACCGCGACGAGCGGGGGCAGGCGGGGATGTCGCACCGGGTGCGCCACGCGCTGCGCCTGCCGCCGCACTGGTCGTTCCGGCTGTGGCGCGCGGTGCCGGAGCTGTCGTGGCTGGCGGGGGACAAGGCGTTCGATGTCGACGAGGTGCGGGGGATCGCCGCGCGCGTGGCGCTGGCGTACGACGCCGCCGGGTGGAGCGCGCGGCCGGTGCGCGTGGCATCGCCGCGCGACGGGGGGCGGTACTCGGATTCGCGCTTCCTCGGCCAGTCGGTGACGCTCGCGTGCGAGTGACCGTTCACGCGCGGGGAGCGCCGCGCTCTCACACGAGGAGGGGCGCATGACCCGGATCGTGCTCGTGGGGTGCGGAGCGATCGCGAGCGCCGCGCACCTGCCCGCGCTCGCGGCGCTGCGCGCCGAGGGGCTGCTCGAGCTGGTGGGGGTGTGCGACATCGATGCCGGCGCCGCGGCGCGCGCGGCGGCCGCGCACGGCGTGGCCGAGATGGATGTCGACTGGCGGCGGCTGGTGGAGCGCACGGGGGCGGACGCGATCTCCATCTGCCTCCCACCGGGGCCGAACGTGCGGGTGGCGGTGGAGGCGCTCGAGGCGGGGCTCCACGTGATGTGCGAGAAGCCACCCGCGCGCGACGCGGCGCAGGCGCGGCGCATGGCGCGCGCGGCGCGCGAGCGTCCCGAGCTGGTGACGATGATCGCCTTCAATCGCCGCTTCGCGCCGCTGTACCGGCGGGCGATGGAGCGCTCGCTCGCGCTCGGCGCGCCGCACGCGTTCCACGGCCGCTTCACGCGCGGCGCGCTCGGCTCGCCGCCGAGCAACGGCGCGTCCGACTGGGTCACCTCCGACGGCGCGCACGCGATCGATCTGGCGGTGGCCACCGTGGGCGAACCGTCGCGCGTGTCCGTGACGCGCCGCCGGTGCGGCGCGGGCGCGGACAACGTGTGGACGCTGCAGCTCGACGGGGCGCACGGCTCGGCGGTGCTGGTGCTCGACTTCGCCGCGGGGCGGCGCGTGGAGCGCTTCGAGTGGAGCGGCCCCGCGTACGACGTGGCGCTGGAGCTCCCGGGCCACGCGGAGTGGAGCGAGTGCGGCGCGCCGGTGGAGCGATGGGAGCTCGCTGCCGCGCCCGACACGCCGGAGTTCTTCGCGAGCTACGGCTTCCCCGACGAGTACCGCGCCTTCGTCCGCGCCATCGCCGGCGGCGAGCGGCCGGCGTGCGGGTTCGAGTACGGGGAGCGGTTCATGGGGCTCGTGGAGGAGATCCTGGGGGCGGGGCGCGGGGCGCGGGGCGCGGAAGACGCAGGATGCGCGGCGCGGCACGCGCGGCGCGCGGAGCATGGGGAGGTCGTTGCTCACGCCGGCGGCGGGAGTGGGTCCACGGGCGAGCTCTCGGACGTGCCGCCCGCGCCCCGCACCCCGCGTCCCGCGCCCCGCCCGGTAGTTCAGATCCTTCAGAGCCCCTCCGCCCGCGCCAAGCTGCTGCCGCCGGACCTGCTCACCGATCTCGAGGCGCGATGCCATGTCCTGTCCCGCGCGGACGACGAGCGGTGGCGGGAGGCGCTGCCGAGCGCGGAGGCGGTGGTGACGGGGTGGGGCGGGGTGCCGCTCTCGGCGGAGGACGTGGCGCGCGCCGAGCGGCTGCGGCTCGTGGTGGTGATCGGCGCGTCCGTGCGCTCGGTGAGCCCCGAGATGCTGCTCGAGCGCGGGGTGGTGGTGTGCAACACCGCGGACGCGATCGCGCAGAGCGTGGCGGAGCACTGCCTGATGCTCGCGCTCGCGGGGCTGCGCCGCCTCCCCGACGTGCACGCGGAGATGCGGCGCGGCGGGTGGCCGCCGCGGCCGGCGTCGCGCTTCTCCCTGCGCGCGGTGCGCGACCGCGCGGCGCAGGTGCGCGCGCTGCGGAAGCTGAAGGCGGTGCTGGTCCCGCTGGCGCGCACGATCGAGGCGCGGATCGGCGGCGCCGCGCGCCCCGGCGGCTGGCGCGAGCTGCGCGGCCAGCCCGTGGGGCTCGTGGGGTGGGGGCACATCGCCCGCCACTTCGCGATGCTCCTGCGGCCGTTCGGGTGCGAGGTGATGGTGCACAGCGCGTTCGCCGGCGACGAGGAGCTCGCGCGCCACGGCGCGCGGCGCGCGTCGCTCGCCGAGCTGCTGGCCACGAGCCGCGTGGTGTCGCTGCACGGCGGGCTCACCGAGCGCACGCGCGGGATGATCGGGGCGCGGGAGCTCGCGCTGCTGCCGCGCGGCGCGGTGCTGGTGAACACCGCGCGCGGAGGGCTCGTGGACGAGCGCGCGCTCGTGGAGCGGCTGCGCCGCGGCGACATCGTGGCCGCGCTGGACGTGTACGACCTCGAGCCGCTGCCGCGCGGCCACGAGCTGCGCCGCATGCGGAACGCGATTCTCACCCCCCACAACGCCAGCTCCACGCCGGAGTGCCAGCGCCGTGTGGGGCGGCAGGCGCTCGAGGTGCTGCTCGCCTGGGCCGAGGGGCGCGAGCCCGCCGGCCTCGACGCGCCGCGCCTCGCGGCGATGACGTGATGGCGCCCGGCGCCGCGCAACCATCCGGAGGAGATGCCATGCGCTCGCTCGTCACCGGAGGAGCAGGATTCATCGGCGCGCACGTCGCGCGGCACTGCCTGGCCATGGGGCAGGAGGTGGTGGTGCTCGACGACCTGAGCGGCGGCTTCCGCGACCAGGTGCCGGAGGGCGCGCGCTTCGTGGAGGGGAGCGTCACCGATGCGGCGCTCGTGGCGCGGCTGTTCGACGAGCACCGCTTCGACGTCGTGTACCACCTGGCCGCATACGCCGCCGAGGGGCTGTCGCACTTCATCCGCCGCTTCAACTACACCAACAACCTGATCGGGAGCGTGAACCTGATCAACGAGGCGGTGCGGCACGACGTGCGCTGCTTCGTGTTCACGTCGTCGATCGCCGTGTACGGCGCCGGGCAGCTCCCGATGGACGAGGCGATGGTGCCGCGCCCGGAGGACCCGTACGGTGTGAGCAAGTACGCGGTGGAGCTCGACCTCCACGCGGCGCGCGAGATGTTCGGGCTGAACTACGTGATCTTCCGCCCGCACAACGTGTACGGCGAGCACCAGAACATCGGCGACCGCTACCGGAACGTGATCGGGATCTTCATGCGCCAGATCATGCAGGGGGAGCCGCTCACGATCTTCGGCGACGGGACGCAGACGCGCGCGTTCAGCTACATCGATGATGTGGCGCCGCACATCGCGCGGAGCGTGTGCGTGGAGGCGGCGTACGGGGAGACGTTCAACATCGGCGCCGACACGCCGTACACGGTGGAGCGGCTGGCGCGGGTGGTGGGCGCGGCGTTCGGCGTGGAGCCGGAGGTGCGCCACCTGCCGGAGCGGAACGAGGTGCGGCACGCGTGGGCGAGCCACGAGAAGGCGCGGCGGGTGTTCGGTGCCGCGCCCGCCACGCCGCTGGAGGAGGGGGTCGGCCGGATGGCGGCGTGGGCGCGCACGGTGGGGGCGCGGCGCGCCCGGCCGTTCGAGCACATCGAGATCGCGCGCGGCCTCCCCGCCGTGTGGACGGAGTGAGCGATGACCACCGGCGAGCCGCCGCTCCGCGTGTGGTGCCTGCTGCGCGACCAGTTCGCGCACGTGAAGCCGGTGGAGGCATGGCTGGGCGCGCGCGCCTGCTTCACGTACGACGGCGACTGGGACCCCGCGCGCGTGGTCGCCGCGCATCCGGATGTGGTGCTGTGCGTGAACGACTGGCCGTACGATGTGGCGCGCTGCCTGGACGCGGCGCGCGCGGCGGGGATCCCCTCGCTCGTGCTCCAGGACGGGATCCTCGAGTGGCGCTGCCAGTACGAGAACCCGCTGTTCGGCGCCGGCGGGGGCGCGCCGCAGCACCAGCCCGTGCTCGCCGACCGCATCGCGTGCATCGGCAACCAGAGCGCGCGGCAGATCGCGGCGTGGGGGAACGCCGAGCGCATCGAGGTGACGGGGATGCCGCGCCTCGACCACCTGCTGCGCCTCGCGCCGCGCCCGCGCGCGCGCCCGGGGCGCACGCTTCTCGTGATGACGGCCAAGAGCCCCGGCTTCACCGCCGCGCAGCGCGAGGTCACCGCCCGGTCGCTTCGCGATGTGAAGCGGCACCTCGACCGGCTCCCGCACCTCGACATCCTCTGGCGCGTGAGCGCGGACATGGCGCGGCTGCTCGGCGTGGAGAACCTGCTGCGCGAGACGTCGAGCCTGGAGCTGGCCCGGGTGGTGGATCGGGCCGACGCGGTGATCACCACGCCGAGCACGGCGATGCTCGAGGCGATGCTCCTCGGGCGCCCGGTGGCGGCGCTGGACTACCACAACGTGCCGCGCTTCGTGGGCACCGCGTGGACGATCTCGGCGCCGGGGCATATCGCTCCGGTGGTGGCGGAGCTGCTCGACCCCGATGCGCGGAAGATGGCGTTCCAGGAGGACACGCTCGCCGACGCGCTGCTCTGCGATGCGCCGGCCGCGCCGAGGGTGGGGGCGTTGATCGAACGGATGGCGCGGGAAGGCGCGGGAAGCGGGAAGCGGGAAGCGGGAAGCGAGGGAGTCGGGAACCGGGAATCGGGAATCGCGGCTGCGCGCGAGTCCGGCGCTCGCGATGGGGAGGGCTCGCCCCGCGGGGGGCGGGGGCTGGCGGAGCTGTACCCGGGGGTCGCGGCGTTCGCGGTGGACGATGTGCCCGCGCTCCAGGTGCGGCTGGCGCGGCTGGAGAAGGAGCGCGAGATGCTCGCGCGCGAGGTGCGGGAGCGGAGCCTCGCGAGTCGAATGCTGCGGCTCGGGCGCGCGCTCGCCGGCTGGAGGCGGTGACGATGGATCATCCCGAGTGGCACGCGGTGCCCGCGGCGGAGCTCGCGGGGTGGAGCGAGCGGCTGCTCCGCTCCGGCGCATCGCTCTTCCAGCTCCCGTACTGGACGGAGCCGCTACGGCAGCTTCGTCTCTCCCCGGTGCACCTCGTGTGGAGCGACCGGGGAACGGCGATCGCCTGGGCGAGCGTGCTCCGCTTCGGCCTCCCGGGGGCGTACGTGGGACTCGTGCAGCGCGGGCCGGTGTCGCTCGTCGATGGCACGCCCGTGCCCGGGCGCGCCTCGATGGAGCTGGTGCAGTGGGCGGCGCGGCACGGCATCTTCTGCCTGCGCTTCACGCACGAGAGCGAGCGCGCGCTCGAGGCGGTGGCCGCGCATCCGCGCGCCCGGCGCCTGGATCCATTCCCCTGGTACCGCGATCCGCGCGAGGCGCTGCTCGTGCCGCAGGACGGCGACGATGACGCGGTGCTCGCGCGCTTCCAGCCGCTCGCGCGGCGGAAGATCCGCAAGGGGAGCGCCGAGGGCTACCACATCGACCACTCCGCGGCGCCGGACGCGCTCCGCGACGCGTGGCCGCTCTTCCAGCGGCTCGCCGCACGGAAGGGGTTCAGCTACCGCCCCCTGGAGAGCTTCCTCCACCTGCTCCGTCTCGCCGCGCCGGTGGACGGCGCGCGCGTGTACACCGCGTGGCTGGGCGGCGTGCCGGTGCAGGCGATCCTCGTGGCGCGCGACGGCTGCGTGGCGCACTACATCTGCGGCGCGCTGGACGTCGAGGCCATCGGCCACCGGGAGAGTCCATCGGCGCTGCTGCACTGGCGCGCCATGCGCGACTTCGCGCGCCTCGGGGCGATGGACTACGATCTGGGGACGCGCTCGGGAGAGGTCTACCAGTTCAAGCGCATCTTCCACCCGTGCGAGGTGGTCTTCCCGGCGCCGGTGGCCGTGGTCACCAACCGCGCGCTGTTCGGTGCGTTCGCGGCCACCGCGCTCCGCATCCGCGGGGAGCGGTGGCGCCGGCTGAAGCGCGTGCTGTCGCGCATGCTCGGCGCGATGTACCCGCCACGCGGCGCCCCGCCGGCGCCGGCTGCCCGATGACCGCGACAGGCCGCCGCGCGCCGCGCCCCCTCCCGGCGATGCCGCTCGCGCTCGGCGACGTGACGGTGGAGCTGGTGGGACGCGCGGCAGCGCCATCCGCCGGCGCGTGGACGCGCGCGGACCACGGGCCCTGGGTGCGCGACCTGGGAGAGGTGCGCGTGAGCGTGGAGCCGCGCGCCGCGCCGGAGCCGCGGGGGCTCGCGTGGATGGAGCTGTGCATCGCCGCCACCGCGCGCCGCCCCGTGCAGGTGCGCCACGTGGCGGTGGAGCTGCGCGCACCGTGCGCGGCGGCGCCGTTGGCCATCGATCGCGAGCTGCGCTGGCGTCCGCTCGCCGGCACCATGGTGCTCAACGCCGGCGCCCCGCTCGTGCTCCGATGGCGCGAGGACGGGGCCATGATGGAGCTGCGCTCCCCGCGCGCCGCCCCGTGCCGCGCCGTGCGCTGGAGCGCGGGGGTGCTGTCGCTGGAGCTCGTGCTCGACTCGGCGGCGCTGCACCCGCGCTGGTCGTTCGTGACGAACCCGCACGTGAGCACCTCCGCGCCCGAGTGGCCCGCGGGGCGCAGCGTGCGCACGCGCCTCCTCCTGCGCCGCGTCGATGCCGGCGAGGAGGAGGTCGAGCCCGTGGTGGCGGCCCGCTTCCCCTCGGGCACCGAGGCGGCGCTCGTGCTCACCGACCACTCCGACTACGACACCACGGAGCGGCTGCTGGCGTTCCTGGACGGGCACGCGACCGAGCGGCGGCGGGCGAAGGGATGGCTCGGGCGCGGGCTTCGGCTCACGAAGGGGGTGTTCGCGCTGCCGAGCACGCCGCCGCCCCCGCGCGTGCCCGCCGCGTCACTCGATGATCCTGCGTACTGCGAGCTCGTCAGGCGCCTGTGCGACGAGGGGAGCGAGATCGCGCCGCACGGCGTGAACGAGTCGGGGAACGTCTCCGTCGAACAGTTCCGGGAGGGACTCGCGCGGCTGGTGCGGATGTTCGCCCCGCGCACGTGGATCGATCACGGGATGACGCTGCGCTACGCCTACACCATGGGCGGCGCGGACGGGGAATACGACCTGCTGCGCGTGCTGCGGTCGCACGGGATCACCACGCTCTGGTCGTACCAGGACACGCCGGCGAGCGCGGCGGGGACGCTCAACATGCTCGCGCCGGCCGCTGGCGATGCGAGGCTGCTCGCGCGCCACGCCTCGCGCCACCTCGGGCGCGGCTCGCCGCTCGTGGCCGCGCACTACCTGCGATCGCTCGCGCGCGCGCGGATGGATGGGGTGGTGGGGCAGCTCGTGAGCGCCTCGCTCTCGCTGCTCCGCCACGGCTACATGACGCACGCGTCCCGTGCGCCGAAGGCCGGCATGCTGCTGGCCGGGCTCGCGGCGCTCGGGGGGCTGCGCCACGCGCGCACGTGGGTGCGGACGGTTGGCTCGCGCCCCCCGGAGGCGCCGTACTCGCGCGGGGAGGCGCTGGCGATGGGCGCCATCGTGTACCCCGAGCGCGCCGCGCCGCTCGCCGATGTGACCGAGGGCGACATGCTGCTCTTCGCCACCATGGAGGTGCTGCACACGAGCGACGTGTACACGCCGGCGGCGTTCGAGCGGCTGGTGGCGGAGCGCGGCGTGCACATCGGGCACTGCTACCTGCTCAACCGCCTCCCGTACCTCGCCGGTGTCTTCGATGCGGAGAGCGATCGCGACCGGCTCTCCCCGGGGTGGCTCGCCGCGCTCGACGTGATGGAGGCGGAGGTGCGCGCCGGACGGCTCTGGAACCCGCCGGTGGGAGAGCTGGCGGAATGGATGCGCGCGATGCAGCTGATGGAGATGGTGCCGGTGGATGCGCGCGCGGTGGAGCTGCGCAACGGCACCGATGCGACGCTCGCCGGCTACACGATTCTGCTTCCCCCCGACGTGTCGCCGTCGGACGTGCGGTGGGGGGCGGGCGCGCCCGCCGGTGCCCGGCGCTGGGGCGACTGGCTGGCAGTGTGGGGGACCGTTCCCGCCCGCGCCGCGGTGCGCGTGCGGTGGGGCAACGCGAAGTGAGGCGTACGGAGGTACGATGAACGACCTGCTCGGGATCACGCAGAGCGCCTTCGATCCGGCGAGCCGCGTGCGGCTCATCCAGTACATCCCCGCCTTCCACGCGGCCGGATGGCGCGTGCGCCATCGCCCGAACCGCCCTGACCGCCAGTGGGCGAGCTCGCTCCGCGCCCGCCTCCCGCGCGTCCTCCACTACCGCGCCGGGCGCGCGGCGATGCACGCGAGCCGTCTGCTCGACGAGCTCGGCGCCGGCGCGTACGACGCCGTGTTCGTGAATCGCGACCTCGCGGGGAGCGTCATGGCGCACGAGCGGCTCCTGCTCCGCCGCAACCCGCGCGTGGTGTTCGACTTCGACGACGCCATCTACCTCGGCGCGCGCAACGAGCGGCT
>CAMLEQ010000014.1 GCA_946479015.1 uncultured Gemmatimonadota bacterium
AACCCCCCCCCGGGGTGGTGGTGTTGATGTTGGGTTGCAGCCGCCCGCCGCCGGGGGGCCACCCCCGCGGGGGGGGGCCCCCCCGGGCGGGCCCCCCCCCGCCGTGTCGTTCACCCCACCCCGCTCAGTACTTCGCGAGGTAGTTGTCCAGCTCCCACTGCGACACCTGCATGATGTAGTCGCGCCACTCCTGCCGCTTCGCCTCGAGGAAGTTGGTGGTGATGTGGTCGCCGAGCGCGTCGGTGATCACCTTGTCCTTCTCGAGCTCGTCGCACGCCTCGTTGAGGTCCCCCGGCAGGTCGTCGATGCGGAGGCGCCGCTTCTCGCGGTGCGACATCTCCCAGATGTTCTGGTTCACCGGCTCCCGCGCGTCGGCCTTCGTCTCGATCCCGTCCAGCCCCGCGGCGAGCATCACCGTGAGCGCGAGGTACGGGTTGGCCGCCGGGTCGGGGATGCGCAGCTCCACGCGCGTGCCGAGCCCGCGGCGGTCGGGAATGCGGATCATCGGCGACCGGTTGCGCATCGACCACGCCACGTTCACCGGCGCCTCGTAGCCGGGGACGAGCCGCTTGTACGAGTTCACGAGCGGGTTGGTGATCGCGCAGTAGCCGCGCGCGTGCCGCAGCAGCCCGCCGATGTAGTGCAGCGCCACCTCGCTCAGCTCCCACTGCGCGCTCTTGTCCCAGAACGCGTTCGCGTTCCCCTTGAACAGCGACTGGTGCGTGTGCATCCCGCTCCCGTTCTGCCCGAAGATCGGCTTGGGCATGAACGACGCCGCGAGCCCGAACCGCTGCGCCACCGCCTTCACCACGAACCGGAAGGTCGCGATGTTGTCGGCCGTCGTCAGCGCGTCGGCGTAGCGGAAGTCGATCTCGTGCTGCCCGTGCGCCACCTCGTGGTGCGCGGCCTCCACCTCGAAGCCCATCTGCTCGAGGACATCGACGATCGCGCGCCGCGCATCCTCGCCGAGGTCCACCGGCGCGAGGTCGAAGTACGCCCCCACGTCGTGCGTCTCGGTGGTCGCCTCGCCGTTGGCGCCGGGCTTGAACATGAAGAACTCGGCTTCCATCCCCGCGTTCATCGTGTAGCCGAGCTTCTTCGCCCGCGCGAGCTGCCGCTTGAGCGTGCCGCGCGGATCGCCGGGGAAGGGAGTGCCGTCAGGCTGGTTGATGTCGCAGATCAGCCGCGCCACGCGGTTCTCGGGATCCCCCCACGGGAAGATGTGGAAGGTGCCGAGGTCGGGGGCGAGCAGCATGTCCGACTCCTCGATGCGCACGAACCCCTCGATCGAGGAGCCGTCGAACATGATGTCCCCATCGAGCGCCTTCTCGAACTGCGACGCGGGGATCTCGACGTTCTTGTTGACGCCGAGGATGTCGGTGAACTGGAGACGGAGAAAGCGAACGTTGTTCTTCGCGGCGAGATCGAGAATGTCCTTCTTCGTCGCGCCATTGGTCTGGGGCACGATCGCGCGAGACTTCACGGTGGTGGCCAAGTGGTCCTCGGGGTCGGGATGGGGGAACGGCGACGCAGGAAAAGCTAGCGGCGGGGTTGCGCGTTGTCAAACGATTCGTGCATTTCGTGCACGATTCATCGAGCACTACGGCACACATCTGCCGCTACATCCTGGTGCGCGCCACGATTTCGTGCTGAATTTGCACGATTTGCGGGCCAGGCCGGCAAAGTGCCGAAAGCGGGCTCGGCGCGCCCCGCGCGGTGCCGTCCGCCGGAGCGCCCGTGTACATTTCGCGCGAGTCTCGATCCATCCTCACCGAAGTCGCCATGTCTTCCACGACCACGTCCGGCACCACCACGTGCCCGCACTGCTCCGCGCCTGCATCGGGGCGGTTCTGCGCCAGTTGCGGGCTCCCGCTCGAGGGCGCCGCCTGCGCCGCGTGCCATGCGCCGCTCTCCCCGGGCGCCAAGTTCTGCCACCGCTGCGGCACGCCGGTGGGCTCCGCGCCGGTGCCGCGCCCCGGCGACGCCGCGCCGAGCGGCTTCCCCGCCGCGCTCCCGTGGGCCGTGGCCGCGATCGCGCTCCTCGCGCTGATCGCGCTCGTGGCCGGCCAGCGCTTCGGCACGCGTCCCGCCCCCGCCACGGCGGCCGCCTCGCAGGAGGAGGGTCCTCCGGTGGACGCCGGCGGCCCGGCGCCGGTGCGCGGCCCCGACATCTCCGCGCTCTCACCTCGCGAGCGAGCGGATCGACTCTACGACCGGATCATGCGCCTCGACTCCGAGGGGAAGAAGGACAGCGTCCAGTTCTTCGCCCAGATGGGGATCTCCGCCTACCAGATGCTCCCCGATCAGGACCTCGACACGCGCTACGACATGGGTCGCATCGCCGAGGTGGCAGGCGCCACGCCGCTCGCGCGGGCGCAGTCGGACAGCATCCTCGCCGCCGATCCGAACCATCTGCTCGGGCTGATCCTCGGGATCTCCACCGCCCACGACCTGGGCGACAAGGCGCGGGCGGACTCGCTCCAGCGCCGGCTCGTGGCCGCGCAGTCGTCCGAGCTGGCCAAGAACCTCCCGGAGTACCAGCGCCACCAGCAGGAGATCGCGGCGGCGATCGACGCGGCCCGGAAGAAGTGATCCGGCAGCCACCACCTCGCACCCTTCCACTACCGACATGCCTCGCACCATTCGCGTCGCCCACAGCCCGGATTCCGACGACGCCTTCATGTTCTACGCGCTCGCCGAGGGGAAGATCGACACCGGCGATCTCCGCTACGAGCACGAGCTGCAGGACATCGAGTCGCTGAACCAGCGGGCGCTCAGGGGGGAGCTCGAGATCACCGCGGTCTCCATCCACGCCTACGCGTACCTCTCGGACCGCTACGCCCTTCTCCCGCACGGCGCCTCGATGGGCGACCGCTACGGGCCGCGCCTCGTCGCGCGCGAGCCGCTCGGCCGCGCCGATGTGCGCGGCAAGCGCGTGGCGATCCCCGGGCCGCTCACGAGCGCGTACCTCGCGCTCCGCCTCTACGAGCCCGACTTCATCCCCGTCCCCACCCCGTTCGACCTCATCGAGGATGCGGTGGTGAACGGCGACGTGGACCTCGGCCTCCTCATCCACGAGGGGCAGCTCACCTTCAAGGACCGCGGCCTCCACCTGGTGGTGGACCTGGGCGAGTGGTGGTACGGCGAG
This sequence comes from uncultured Gemmatimonadota bacterium, assembly GCA_946479015.1. Next base: position 3,149 of record CAMLEQ010000014.1, read on the forward strand.
ACCGGCCTCCCGCTCCCCCTCGGCGGGAACGTCGTGCGCAAGGACCTGGGGCCGGAGCTCACGCGCCAGGTCTCGCGCGATCTCCGGGCGAGCATCGCCTTCGGCCTCGAGCACCGCACCGGCGCGCTCGATCACGCGATGCGCTTCGCGCGTGGCCTCGACCGCTCGCGCGCCGACACGTTCGTGGGGATGTACGTGAACGAGTGGACCCTCGACTACGGCGAGCGCGGCCGCCGGGCCGTGCGCCTGCTCCTCGAGCGCGGCGTGGAAGCCGGGATCATCGATCGCCCGGTGACGGTGGAATTCGTGGACGGCTGAGGACCGAAGGAGCGGCGCGCGCTTAGTCGTTCTTAATTCGATCTGGCGTTACACGCGTTTTCGCCAGGTCGTCTATCGCTAGGCGAGCCAATCCATTCCGGCCGCGCGTGGTGGCGCCACGATCTCGCCCGCCCACCCGCGCGGCCTTCGTTCCTGCCGTCCCGTTGAGCCAACACGCGTCGCGTCACTACACCGAGCCGACACCCGCCGGCGGGACGAGAGTCTCCGTCGCGCCGGCTGCGCAGGCCGCACGCGACATCCCCGCCGACCAGAGCGCGCGCGAGTCGCGCGCTCTGGTCGAGATCGTCCAGCGCATCAACCAGTCGCTGGAGATCGATCGCGTGTTCGCGCTCATCGCGCGGCACGGCGCCGAGCTGCTCGGCGCCGACGGCGCGCGGCTCGGCATGCTCGACGGCGACCACCTGGTGATCGTCGCCACGCACGGCACGGGCCGGCTGGAGATCGGCGAGCGCGTCCCCACGGCCGAGTCCTTCTGCGCCGAGTGCATCCGCACCCGCCGCCCCACGCGCACGGCGGAGCTCCCGAACGCCTCCGAGCGCTGGGGGTGGGGCGCGCCGCGCGCGAGCGGGGAGCGCCGCAACGCCGTGGCCGTCCCGCTCCTCGTCGGCGACCGCGCCATCGGCGCCATCGTCGTCGTCGGCAACCAGCTCCGCGAGTTCGACGAGCACGACGAGATGCTCCTGCTCGCGCTGGCCAGTCACGCGGCGGTGGCGATCGAGAACGCGCGACTGTATCGCGCCTCCGTGCGCACGATGCGCCACGCCAGCATTCTCGCCTCGGCGGCGCGCAGTCTCGCGCTCAACACGACCCCCGGGGCGATGTACGCGGACATCGCGCGCCTCGCGAGCACCACGCTCGGCGCCGACGGCGTCACCATCTACCTCGCCGATGCGGAGTCGCGCGACGCGCGCCTCGTGCACGCCGACGGGATCGGGGCGCGCGTGACGGAGATCGCCCGTCCGATCTTCTGGGAGACGGCCGGGGGACGCGTGGTGCGCACCGGGAGCGCCGAGTTCCGCGCAAACCTCGCGGAGAACGAGAGCGAGGCGGTGGTGCGCGCCCTCGCCGCGGACGGCCTCACTTCGGTGGCCATGCTCCCCCTGCTCATCGAGGGGCGCCCGCGCGGGCTGCTCGTGCTGCGCTACGCGAGCACGCAGGCGTTCGAGGCCGAGCAGCGGCAGCTCCTCGGCGACTTCGGCACGCACGCCGCGGTCGCGCTGCGCAACGCGCTCCAGCTCGCGGCGCTCGAGGAGCGCGCGGGCCGCCTCGCCGCCGTGGCCACGGTGCAGCAGGCGATCTCCGCCGCCGGCTCGCTCGACGAGGTGTACGCCGCGGTCCATCGCGCCGTGGCGTCGGTGGTGGACTGCCCGTGCTTCGCGCTCCTCTCGTTCGACGAGGGAGAGCGCGCGTTCGTCCCCGAGTACGTGGTGCGCGACGGCGCGCCGGTGAGCGTCGCGTCGCTGCCGCGTCTCCCGCTCGGCGATGGCGCCACCAGCCAGACGTTCTTCGGCGCCCACCCCAGCATCGTCGCCTGCTCGCGGCTGGGGTGGACCGGCCACGTGCTGGAGATCGGCGACCCCGGGCGCATCGCCGTCGTGTTGAGCGCCCCCATCGTGGATGGCGAGCGCGTGCTCGGCGTGCTGCAGGCGCAGTCCTACCGGCAGGATGCGTACGACTGGGAGGACGTGGACCTCGTGATGCTCGTGGCGCGCCAGGCCGGCACGGCGATCGTGCGGGCGCGCGCGTACGACGCCGAGCGGCTCGCGCGCGAGGAGGCGCAGGCGGCGTTCGCGATCGCGCGTGTGGCGCTCGGCGCGCCCGACGTGGCGGGCGCGGCGCCGGGGATGCTGCGCGTGCTCGGCGAGGTGGCGCCGGGGGCGCCCTCCGCCATCGGCGTCATCGACGCCGGCGGTGCCGTGCACTGGGTGGCCGCCGCCGGCGAGGCGTCCGCCGTCGCCAGCACCGTCGTCCCCTTCGATCCTCGTCGCGGGATCCCGGGCCCTGGCGTGTCCATCGCCGGCGCGCCGGGGGGCGTGATTCCCCTCCGGTCGCGTGACCGAGTGATCGGCGTCATCGGGCTGGCGTCCCCGCACACGCCCCAGCGGCAGCGGGCGCTCCTCGGCCGTCTCGCCGCGCCCGTGGCGCTCGCGCTCGACACCCTCGTCATGCGCGAGGAGGAGGAGCGCAAGCGCCACCACGAGCGCACGCTCGCCACCGCGCTCGAGACCATGCGCCAGCCGGTGTTCGTGTGCACCACCGACGCCGTGATCCAGCACGCGAACGGCGCGGCGGTACGGCAGTACGGCTACGCCCTCGGCGAGCTCGTGGGGATGCCCGCGGGCGACCTCGTGGTGCGGCCGGCCGGGCAGCGGCACGTCGCCGAGTGGCACGACGCCATGCGGCGAGGCGGCGCGTGGGAGGGGGAGCTGCTCCAGCGGCGGAAGGACGGCGGCGAGTTCCCCTCTGTCGTCACCATGAGCGCCATCCGTGACGATGGCGGGCGCGTGGTGGGCGTGGTCGTGATCGTGCGCGACCTCACCGAGGAGCGCCGCGTCGCCGAGCAGCTCCGCCAGTCGGAGAAGCTCGTGGCGCTCGGCGAGCTCGTGGCCGGCGTGGTGCACGAGGTGAACAATCCCCTCACGGGGATCTCCGCCTTCGCGCAGTTGCTCTGCGACGAGCCGCTCACGGAGGAGCAGCGCGAGTCGGTGCAGATGATCAAGCGCGAGGCCGACCGGGCCGTGACCGTGGTGCGCGATCTCCTCACGTTCGCGCGCAAGTCGGGACCGCGCATCGTCCCCGTGCAGTTCAACGATCTCGTGGAGCAGACGCTGCGACTGCGCACCTACGGCCTCCGGACCGCAGGCGTGCAGGTGGAGCTCCGGCTCGCCCCCGACATCCAGCTGGTCCACGGTGACGACCGGCAGCTCCAGCAGGTGCTGCTCAACCTGATCGTCAACGCGGAGCACGCCATGGCCACCGTGCAGCACCGCCGGCTCACCATCCGCACCGCCAACGAGGGCGGCCGCGTGGTGGTCGAGGTGGCCGACACCGGCATCGGGATGGCGCCGGATGTCCAGAAGCGAATCTTCGAGCCGTTCTTCACCACCAAGAGTGACGGGCGGGGGACCGGGCTGGGCCTCAGCGTGAGCTACGGCATCGTGCAGACGCACGGTGGTACGCTCACGGTGCACAGCGCTCCGGGCGCGGGCGCCACCTTCCGCATCTCACTTCCAACCAGCGCGCGCGATGGATCCCCGGTCGCGCGGAGGGCAGACTGATGGTTCGCGCCGCTCCCTTCATGGCGGCCGCACGCACGCCGGCACCGCCGTCCTCCGGCGGCGCCGCGCAGCGGCTCCTCGTGGTCGACGACGAGGAAACTCTCCGGATGGCGCTCGCCCGCTTTCTCGCCAGCCGCGGCTACCGGGTGGAGGCGGCGAGCTCCGGCTCGGCCGCGTTGTCGGTGCTGGAGCGTGAGCGCTTCGTGCTCATGCTCTGCGACATCCGCATGCCCGGGATGACCGGGCTCGATGTGCTCCCGCAGGCGCTCGCCGGCGACCCCGACATGGCGGTGGTGATGCTCACCGCCGTGAACGATGCCCCCACCGCCACCGAGGCGCTGGCGCGCGGCGCGTACGACTACCTCGTGAAGCCCGTGGAGCTGCCCGACCTCGCGGGCGCGGTGGAGCGCGCGCTGCACCGGCGCACCCTCGTGCTCGAGCAGCGCCGGGTGGAGCACTTGATCCGCGAGGAGGTGGCCACCCGCACCAAGGAGCTCGAGCGCGAGAAGGAGTCGCTCCGCGCGCTCACCGTCGGGGTGGCCGAGGCGCTGATCAACGCCATGGAAGCGAAGGATCCGTACATGCTCGGCCACTCGCGCCGCACGGCCGAGCTGGCGGCATCGATGGCCGATGCGATGGGGCTCGATCCCGACGTCGTGGAGGCCGTCCGCCTCGCCGGCCGCCTCCACGACGTGGGGAAGATCGGCATCCGCGAGGCGGTGCTGCACAAGCCCGACCGGCTGACCCCGGCGGAGTACGAGCACGTGAAGGAGCACGTGCGGATCGGGATGGAGATCCTGGCGCCACTGAAGCACCTCGGCCTCGTGCTCCAGTTCATCCAGGACCATCACGAGCACTTCGACGGCACCGGCTATCCGCGCGGGCTCGCCGGCGATGCGATCTCGATCGGCGGCCGGATCCTCGCCGCCGCGGACGCGTTCGATGCCCTCACCTCGAAGCGGGCCTACCGCGAGCCACTCCCCCCGCGCGAGACGATCGAGTACCTGGCGCAGTACGATGGAACGTTGCTCGATCCAGCCGTGTACGACGTGCTGCGCAAGGTGGTGCTCCGCCGGCGCACGCTCGTGTTCATCGACGACGCGCACGCGTGACCGTGCCGCCCCGGCGACGGGGCGGCACGCGCGACGACCGTCGTGATCCGCGGCGCGGTGCTCCGGCACCGCGCCGCGGCGCGTTGAGCGGTACCGGACGACGCGCGCGAGCCCGCAAGGGACGCTCGCCCGTGGGAGTCTGGACCACAACAATCGGACGCCGCTCGACGTAATGGGTGTTGTGACATTCGAAACTCTACCGCTCCGACGGCGGCGCGCATCGACGCCCGCCGCGCTCGGACTGATGATCATGCTCGCAGGCTGCGTCGGTACGCCGTCCGTGTCGGGGGTCGCCGGCACCGCGCCCGCCCCCAACCACCCCTGGACACCCCCGCCCACGCGAGGGCGCGCGGCGCCGGCGCGCACGGACACCGCCGCCGCGCTGCCGCCCGATCTCGCCGCGCGCGTCAGCCAGCTCACGCTCGCCGACATCGTGGATCTCGCGCTGCGCAACAACCCGGCGACGCGCATCTCGTGGGAGAACGCCCGCGCCGCGGCGGCGGCGTACGGCTCGCAGCTCGGCGCGTACTACCCCACCATCGATGGGCAGGTGGGCGCCACCCGCATCAAGACGCTCTCCACGCAGGGGCGCAGCGCGGTGGAGCAGACCACCTACGGCCCGAGCCTCTCGATCTCCTGGTTGCTGCTCGACTTCGGCGGGCGCTCCGGCGCCATCGAGGGGGCGCGCCAGGCGCTCGTCGCCGCCGACTTCACCCACAACGCCACCCTCCAGCAGGTGGTGCTCCAGGTGGAGAGCGCGTACTTCGACTACATGGCCAGCAAGGCGCTCGTCGCCGCGCAGCGGCAGACGGTGGAGGAGGCGCGCGCCAACCTGGCCGCGGCGCAGGAGCGCCGTCGCGTCGGAGTGGCCACGGTGGCCGACGAGCTCCAGGCGCGCACGGCGCTCTCCCAGGCGCAGCTCGCGCTCGAGACCACCGAGGGTACGCTGCTCACCACGCGCGGCGCGCTCGCCGTGTCCGTCGGCCTGCCGGCGAACGTGCCGTACGACGTGCAGCCGCCGGACACCACGCTCCCCGTGAGCGGCGTGGCCGACAGCGTGGACGTCCTCATCGCGCGCGCCGTGGAGTCGCGTCCCGACCTCGCCGCCGCGGTGGCGGATTCGGCGCAGGCGCACGCGCGCATCGGTGAGATCCGCGCCGAGCGCCTCCCCTCGCTCTCGCTCGACGGTACGGGCGGGCGCACCTTCGGCGGACCGCTCCCCAAGACCGGCGGCAACAGCTACACGCTCACGCTCGGCTTGCGCATCCCGCTGTTCGCCGGCTTCTCGCGCGCGTACAACCAGATGGCGGCCGAGGCCCAGGCCCGTGCCGCCGCGGCGCGCCTCGATGCCACGCGCCAGCAGGTGATCTTCCAGGTCTTCAGCTCCTATTACGCGCTCCAGACCGCCACGCGCCGTGTCCGCACGGCCGACGACCTGCTCGCCAGCGCGCAGCAGTCGTACGACGTGGCCCTGGGCCGATACAAGGCGGGGGTGGGCACGGTGCTCGATCTGCTCGCCGCGCAGAGCGCGCTCGCCGACGCACGCGCACAGCAGGTGCAGGCGCGGTGGGTCTGGCGGACCGCGCTCTCCCAGCTCGCGCACGATGCGGGCGTCCTCGACGTTCACGGCGGGAGCCCGATCCGCCTCGCCCCCGACACCACTGGTCAGCAACCTCCCCGATGAGATTCACCCTTCCGCTCCGCTCCGGCGCGCTCCTCGGCGCCGTTCTCCTCGCCGCGTGCTCCGATCCGAAGACGCCGCCCCCCGCGGCGGTCCCGGTGAGCGTCGCCCGGGTCGAGCGGCGCGACGTGCCGTACGAGATCCAGGCCACCGGCACCGTCGAGCCGATGCAGACGGTCTCCGTTTCCTCGCAGGTCTCCGGCATCCTCACCCGTGTCGCGTTCAAGGAAGGCGATGAGGTCCGGAAGGGGCAGATCCTCTTCGAGATCGACCCGCGTCCCTTCGAGGCCGCGCTCCGGCAGGCTCAGGGAGGACTGGCCAAGGACTCGGCGCAGCTCGCCAACGCCCAGGCCGACGTGAAGCGCTACGAGACGCTCGTCCAGAAGGACTACGTCACCACGCAGCAGTACGATCAGGTGAAGACCACCGCCGCCGCGCTCGCGGCCACGGTGGAGTCCGATCGGGCGACGGTGGAGACCGCGCGGCTGAACCTCCAGTACGCCACCATCCGCGCGCCGATCAGCGGCCGCGCCGGCGCCCTGCTCGTGCGCGAGGGGAACCTCGTGCGCTCCGAGACACAGCCGCTGGTGGTCATCAACCAGATCCGTCCCATCCTCGTCCGCTTCGCGGTGCCGGCATCGAACCTGCCGCGCATCCGGCAGTACGCGGGGAACACCCTCCCGGTGCATGCGCAGCCGGTGAGCGCCCCGGGCGCGCCGAGCTCGGGCACGCTCTCCTTCATGGACAACGCGGTGGACACCACCACCGGCACCATCCTGCTCAAGGGGCAGTTCGCCAATCGGGATGGCGCGCTCTGGCCCGGCGAGTTCGTGAACACGGCGCTGCAGCTCTTCGTGCAGCACGGCGCCGTGGTGGCGCCGGCGCAGTCGGTGGTGCAGAGCCAGCAGGGGACGTACGTGTTCGTCGTCACGCAGGAGGGCACCGCCAATCATCGTGACGTCACCGTGGGGCGCACCATGGGGGACATCGCGGTCATCGACAAGGGGCTCCAACCCGGCGAGATCGTGGTGACCGACGGGCAGCTTCGCATCACGCCGGGCGGCAAGGTCCAGATCAAGACGCCGCCGGGCACCGACCAGCCGAGGACCTGATGAACCTCTCGGCCCTATTCATCCGACGCCCCGTCATGACCACGCTGGTCATGCTGGGGATCCTGATCTTCGGCATCGTCGCCTACCGGCTCCTCCCGGTGAGCGACCTGCCCACGGTGGACTACCCCACCATCTCGGTGAGCGCGTCGCTGGCCGGGGCGAGCCCGGAGACGATGGCCTCCGCCGTCGCCACCCCGCTCGAGAAGCAGTTCTCCACCATCGCCGGCGTGGACGTCATGTCGTCCACGAGCAGCCAGGGCTCGACCAACATCACCCTGCAGTTCACGCTCGACCGCAACATCGACGCGGCCGCGCAGGACGTGCAGGCGGCGATCTCGCAGACGCTGCGCCAGCTCCCGCAGGGGATCATCCCGCCGTCCTACCGCAAGGTGGACCCGTCGGCGGCGCCGATCCTCTACCTGGCGCTCGTCTCCGAGACGATGCCGCTGTCGCAGCTCGACGAGTACGCCGAGACCTTCCTCGCCCAGCGCATCTCCACCGTGCCGGGGGTGGCGCAGGTGCAGGTGTACGGGTCGCAGAAGTACGCCGTCCGCGTGCAGCTCGACCCGCAGGCGCTCGCGGCCCGCAAGATCGGCATCGACGAGGTGGCGAACGCCATCGACAACGGGAACGTCAACCTCCCCACGGGCGTGCTCTGGGGGACGGACAAGGCGTACACCGTGCAGGCGAACGGCCAGCTCGAGGACGCCAAGGCGTTCCGGCCGCTCGTCGTCGCCTATCGCAACGGCTCCCCCGTGCGCCTGCAGGACCTCGGCGACGTGGTCGATGGCGTGCAGGACAACAAGGTGGCGAGCTGGTTCAACGGCAGCCGGGCCATCGTGCTCGCGGTGCAGCGGCAGCCGGGGACGAACACGGTGAAGGTCGCCGAGCTGGTGAACCAGGCGCTCGGCGAGATGCAGCGCGACTTCCCCCCCGCGGTGCAGGTGAAGACGCTGTACGACCGGTCGCAGTCGATCCAGGAGTCGGTGACGGACGTGAAGTTCACCCTCCTGCTCACGCTGTGCCTGGTCGTGATGGTGATCTTCCTGTTCCTGCGGAACCTCTCGGCCACGATCATCCCGAGCCTCGCGCTGCCGATGTCGCTCGTCGGCACGTTCGCCGTCATGTACCTGCTCGGGTACAGTCTGGACAACCTGTCGTTGATGGCGTTGACGCTGTCCGTCGGGTTCGTGGTGGACGACGCGATCGTGATGCTCGAGAACATCGTGCGCCACATCGAGATGGGGGAACCGGTGTTCGCGGCGGCGCTGAAGGGGTCGCGCGAGATCGGGTTCACGATTCTCTCGATGACGATCTCGCTCGTGGCGGTGTTCATCCCCGTGCTCTTCCTCGGGGGGCTGGTGGGGCGCCTGTTCCACGAGTTCGCGGTCACGATCGGCGTGGCGATCCTCGTCTCCGGCGTGGTGTCGCTCACCCTCACGCCCATGCTGTGCAGCCGCTTCCTCCGGGCGCACGGCGGGGAGGTGCACGGGCGGTTCTTCAACGCCACGGAGCGCGTCTACGACCGGTCGCTCGCCGGCTACATGCGCTCGCTCGACTGGGCGATGCGGCATCGCCGGCTGGTGTTGGCGTTCTCGGCGGCGATCCTGCTCGGCACCTTCGGGCTGGCGATGGTGGTGCACAAGGGCTTCCTGCCGAGCGAGGACTCGGGGCGGATCTCCGGCACCACGGAGACCGCCGAGGGCACGTCGTACGACGCGATGGAGCAGCACCAGAAGCAGCTCGCGGAGATCGTGAAGGCGGACCCCAACGTGCAGGACTTCATGTCCGCCATCGGCGCCGGAGGGCGCTCGGCGACGATCAACCAGGGGCGCCTGTTCCTCCACCTGAAGGACCGGAGCGAGCGGAAGCTGAGCGCGGACGAGGTGATCCAGGAGCTCGGGAGGAAGCTGTCCGCGGTGCCGGGGACCAAGGTGTACCTGGTGAACCCGCCGCCGATCAACATCGGCGGCCGGTCGTCGAAGAGCAATTACCAGTTCACGCTGCAGAGCCCGGACATCCAGACGCTGTACGATGCGGCCGGCAAGCTCGAGGCGCGCCTGCACGACATCCCCGGGCTCCAGGACGTGACCAGCGACCTGCAGATCTCCAGCCCGCAGGTGGACGTGCGGATCGACCGCGACCGCGCGGCGTCGCTCGGCATCTCGGCGGACCAGATCGAGCAGGCGTTGTACAACGCGTACGGCTCGCGGCAGGTCTCCACGATCTACACCCAGAACAACCAGTACTGGGTGGTGATGGAGCTGAAGCCGGAGTACCAGCGCGACCTCTCCGCGCTGAACATGCTCTACATCCACTCCGCCACGGGCGACCTGGTCCCGCTCGCCTCGCTGGCGAAGGTGACGCCGGACATCGGCCCGCTCACGGTGAACCACAGCGGGCAGCTGCCGTCGGTGACGCTCTCGTTCAACCTCGCCCCCGGGGTGGCGCTGGGCGACGCGGTGAGCCGCGTGCAGGCGGCGGCGGCGCAGGTGCTCCCGTCGAGCGTGTCCACCAGCTTCTCGGGAACGGCGCAGGCGTTCCAGCAGGCGCAGAGCGGGCTGCTGATCCTGCTCGTGCTCGCGATCTTCGTGATCTACATCGTGCTCGGGGTGCTGTACGAGAGCTTCATCCACCCGCTCACGATTCTCTCGGGGCTCCCGTTCGCCGGCTTCGGCGCGCTGCTCACGCTGCTGGTGTTCAACATGGAGCTGAGCGTGTACGCGTTCGTCGGGATCATCATGCTGATCGGCCTGGTGAAGAAGAACGCGATCATGATGATCGACTTCGCGCTCGAGGCCGAGCGGACGGAGGGGATGTCGCCGCGCGAGGCGATCATCGAGGCGTGCCGCGTCCGCTTCCGCCCGATCATGATGACGACGATGGCCGCGCTCATGGGCACGCTCCCGATCGCGCTCGGCGCCGGCGCCGGCGCCGAGTCACGCCGCCCGCTCGGCGTGGCGGTGGTGGGCGGTCTCGCGTTCTCGCAGATCATCACGCTCTACGTGACGCCGGTGATCTACACGTACATGGATGCGCTCCAGCGCCGCCTGCGCGTCCCAGGCGGGGAGGCGGAGCCGGCGCCGGTGACGGGGGATTGAGTCGGGGGCTGGGGGCCAGGGGCCGGGGGTCAGGGGGATCTCGCGAACAACGGGGACAGGGGTCGGGAACTACGAGAGCAAAGATGTGGAAGTGCGACGGGGCGCCGGCATTCGCCGGCGCCCCGTCGCGTTCTATTCCCGATTCCCGAGTCCCCCCTGCCCCCCGATCCCCGACCCCCAGCCCCTAGTGATGGTGATGGTGCTTCACGTGCACCACCCACCCCGCCACCTCCGCCACCCGGCGGCCGAGCGCGCGGGCGTTGGCGAGCTCCGGGGGGTCGGAGGGAGTGTTCCCCTCGCCGGTACCGCCAGCGTACTCCGGACCCACCAGCAGCATGCGGAAGTGCGAGAGCGCCGTCAGCATCGACCAGGTGGTCGTCTCCCATCCACCGTGCGGGAGCTCGGCCGAGGAGAACGCGGCGCCCACGCGATCGGCGAGCGCGCCGCGATCGAGCAGCCTGCCGGCGCGCGCCAGCAGCTGCTGCACTTCCGCCGCCATCACGCCGTAGCGCGCCGGCGATCCGAGCACGATCGCATCGTAGTCCACGAGCCGCTCCACGGACTCGAGCGTCCGGTACCTGCGCGCGAGATCCGCGTGCGTGCCCGCATTCGCGTCCGGCGAAGGCGTCAGGTCATCGATGCGGCGCACGTCCACCTCGGTGAACTGCACGGCGCGCGCGCCGTCGGCCACCGCATCGGCGATGCGCGCGGTGTGTCCGGTGCGGCTGTGGAAGAGTACGAGAACTTTCGGCATCTGCGCGTCTGGTTCGGGTGTGGAACGAACTGCGGAAGCTATTGCGGAGCAACGGGTTGCACAATGACTCGCGATTGCCCGTGCGGTGCGTGCCCGCGAGGGGCGCGCGTCGGTGCATCACGGGTCGCCGCGCATCGCGCCGCAATGATGCGTGCTCCCGCGCATGCACGCTCGCGTCGCGATGCACAATGATGCCTCGCGCACGAAGAACGAGCTTGACGTTTCGAACGTTCTGTTGTATTGGGGAGTCCGGACGAGCGGTGACGCACCTGTCGCCGCTCGTTCGTGACGAACCGGATCGCGCGATCGTGTAGGGCACACGAAGTGCAGCACGCGCGCGAGCGTCGCAGTGGACACCGGCAGCTCCGTGTGCTTCGACAAACACGACAGGAGGCGATCATGCCGCGCGGTGATGAGTACAACGAGAAGCTCCACCTTTCCGAGCACGACGAGGACGAGGACGATCTCGGGTATGGTGGCGGCGGCTCGTCGTATGATGAAGACGAGGATGAAGAGGCAGGCGGCTGGGGGATGAAGCATCACGCGGACGACCTCTGGGACAGCGCCGAGGACGAGGAAGATGAGGAGGAGCTCGGACTCGAGGAGGAAGCTGGCGAAGAGGGCGAGGAGGATCTGGGGACCGCCGGTGCGGCCGGTGGCGCGGTGCGTGGCGGCACCACCACCAGCGGCTCGTTGACGGCGAGCGGGCTCGCCGGCGGCGCCATCCCCACGTCCACCGCGGGAGGGACGCAGGGCGGACGTGGTACCACGCCGGCCGCGAAGGCGCCGGCCGCGAAGGCGCCGGCCGCGAAGGCGCCAGCGGCGAAGGCACCGGCTCGCAAGGCGGCGGGCGGCACGAGCGCCCGCAAGACCACGGCGAAGAAGGGGAGCGCCGCACGAAAGGCGCCCGCCAAGAAGGCGCCGGCCAGGAAGGGTGCCAGCAAGAAGGCGGCGAAGAAGGCCACCGCGAAGGGCGGCGGCCGGAAGACCGCGGCCAAGAAGGGAGCCACGCGCAAGCCGGCCACCAAGAAGGCCGCCGCCCGCAAGGGGAGCGCGAGCAAGTCGGCGCGCAAGGCGGCGGGCAGGACGGCGGCCAAGAAGGGCGCGCGCAAGAGCATGGCTCGCGGCCGGAGGCGCTGAGCACGGCGTCGGGCTCGCCAGTGTCACCCGAGCGCTCACGGAACGGCGAGGCACGCGTCGCGTGCCTCGCCGTTTCCCTTCCCGCCACCCGCGACCGGTCCGATGCACGAGGATCCCCATGACCGCGGCGGCGCCGCCGCACACCCGCGCGAGCTCCCCGCCGATACCGGTCCCGAGCTCGCCCGCCACATCGAGCTCGATCGGCTCTTGCAGGAGAGCGTGCAGCAGATCCGCCGCGCCCACCCCTGCGACGCGGTCGTCTTCGCGCTCGTCGACGCCGCCGCTTCCCTGCCGCACGTCGCGCTGAGCAGCGGCTACGCCCAGCCGGATGCGGCGATCGCCGAGCGCCTCGGCGCCATCTGGAAGCGCGTGGCCGCCGATGGCGGTGCGCGTCTCGACGCCTCTCCCGAGGGGCCGGAGCTCACGGTGCCGATCCCCGGCGAGCGTGCCGTGCTCGGCACCATTACCGTGCGCTACGGCGGCGGCACCACCCCGCCGGATGCGGACCACGCCGAGGCCGCGCTCGCACGGGTGGCGCGGCAGATCGGCGTCGGCATCGAGCGCGTGCGCGACGTGGAGCGCCTGGTCGCGCGCCGGGCGATGGAGAGCGCCGCGCGCGTCGCCGCCGGCCTCGCCGGCCAGCTCAGAAACCCGCTGTTCGGGATCGCGTCCGCCGCGCAGCTCCTGCGCTACCGCGCGCGCGAGGACCCGGTGATCGAGCGCAACGCCGGCCGCATCCTCCACGACGTGGAGCAGTTGAACGGGATGGTGGCCGAGTTGCTGGAGTACGGCACGCCGCACCCGCTGCGCGTCGCCCCGGTGGATCCCGATGCGCTGTGGGACGAGGTGCTCGACGGGAACCGTGGGCTGCTCGAGAGCCGCTCGCTCTCGCTCGACAGGCACCGACCGGAGCACGCCGTGCGGCTGCATGCGGACGCCGCGCGACTGGCGCAGCTCTTCCTCGCCCTCCTTGGCAATGCCGCGGAGGGGGCGCCGCCCGGCACCACCCTCGAGCTGCGATCGCGCCGGCTCGGCGACGGCGCATGGCGCTGCACGCTGCGCAACGAAGGGGAGCCGATCCCTCCGGATGCCCTCCCCCGCGTGTTCGAGCTCTTCTTCTCGACGCGCCCCGGGGCGAGCGGCATGGGACTCGCCGTCGCCGAGCGCATCGTCAACGAGCACCACGGCACCATCGCCATCGAGAGCGTACCGGAACGCGGAACCACCGTCACCGTCACGCTCCCGGCGCACTCGTAACAGGCTGTATGCGGCTGCGGAACAAGGTACTCATCGGTGGCGCCACCGTCGGGGCGGCGGTCACCTATCGGGCGCTCGCCGCCCACGACGTCCCCCCGCTCGAGAACCCCATCGGCGGCGAGGAGGAATTCTTCCGGTGGCAGGGGCACCGGATCGCGTACACGCGCCGGGGGAGCGGCCCAGCGATGCTCCTCATCCACGGCATCCATGCCGCGGGGTGGAGCTACGAGTGGCGCCGCAACGTGGACGCGCTGGCGCGATCGTTCACGGTCCACACCATCGACCTGCTCGGCTTCGGCCGCTCCGACCGCCCGGACGTCCGCTACACGGCGCAGCTCTACCTGCGCCTCCTCCACGACTTCGCCCGCGCGGTGATCAACGGCCCGTGTACGCTCGTGGGATCGTCGCTCTCCGGCGCGTACGCCGCCATCCTCGGGGCACGCGACCCGTCGCGCTTCCCCGCGCTCGTGCTCGTCTGCCCCACCGGTCTCTCGCGCCTGCGCGACCCCGCGGGGGTGGGCGGCGACGCGCGGCGCATCCTGCTCGATGCCCCGATGGTCGGCAGCACGCTCTTCAACGCGCTCGTGTCGCGTCCGAGCCTGCGCCACTACCTCGAGCGGGCGTACGCGAACGACGCCCTCGTCACCGACGAGCTGGTCGACGCGTACTACGCCACCGCGCATCAGCCCGGCGCGCGCTTCGCGCCCGCCTCGTTCATCGGCGGGAAGCTGAACATCGATGTCTCGGCCGCCGTGCGACGGCTCGGGCAGCCGCTCCTCCTCGTGTGGGGAGAGCAGGCGCGCGAGGTCCCGGTGGAGGACGTCCGCCGCTTCCGCGCGCTGAAGCCCGACCTGGAGCTCGCCATCTTCGACCCCAGCGGCTCCCTCCCGCATGACGAGCACGCGCGCGAGTTCAACCGACTCGTCATGCAGTTCGCGGCGACCGATGCCGGCGGCGCCGACGGCTGAGGAGCGAAGCGCCAGCCCCACGCCGGAGAGCGCTGGTCGAGCCCCGCAAGGGGGTGTACGGGGCCATAACTCCGGAGCTGTCCCCATCCTGTCGCGATGCCCGCCGGCAGGTTATTCTTCGCCGCATGTCAGATTCACCCGTTCCCCTCCTCCGCGCCCATGCCCGGCACGCGCCGTGGAACGCGCGCGGCCTCGCGGCCCACGCCACCTCACTCGTGGAGGCCGCCGCCATGCGCCCCACGAACGCCGCCGCTCGCGCCGAGCCGAGTGCGCGCGCCGTCCGTTTCTACGTCGCCAGCGGGCTCCTCGACCGCCCGGAGGGTACCGGCACCGCCGCCACTTACGGCTACCGGCACCTCCTGCAGATCCTCTTCATCAAGATCCGGCAGCGCGAGGGGCAGACGCTCGACCGGATCAAGGTCGAGCTCAAGGAGCTCACCGGTGATGCGCTGGAGCGTCGGGTGGCCACGTCGCTCGCGCCGGCACTCGGCATGGGCGCCGACCGCACGGTCGCCATGGATGGCGATGGCGACGGCGTGTGGCGGCGCATCCTCGTGGCCACGGGGATCGAGCTGCACGTGCGCGACGACTCCCCCGCCGCGCGCGACGACGCGGTGATGGCCATCCGAGAAGCGGTGCGCGCGGCGCTCGGACGCGCGGACATCCGCTGACCGGCACCCTCCCCGGCGCGCCGCGCTCACCCGCCGTTCCCGCTCACCCCATCACGTAGCGCAGTCCGTCGGGCTCCAGGCGCCAGCCGGCGGCCCGGAACGCCTCCACGTGGGCGCTCCGCACCGCCGGCGCGCCATCGATCAGCTCGATCTTCGCGTCGCGCGCCCGCGCGCGCGATGCCGCGCCCTGGCGCAGCGACTCCCCCAGTGCGCGCGCGGCCGCGGTGACCTCCCCCGGGGGCAGCTCCGGCGCCAGCAGCACGCGCCGCCCGCGCCCCTCCACCGACATCAGCACCCCCCCGCCGCGCATCACCAGGAGCGCGCCGCGCCCCCGCGGGCGCGCGAGCGATGTGCGCGGCACGCTCTCGAGCGGGAGCGTGTACGGGTTCGCGGGATCGCTCGCCGCCAGCACGACCACGGGCGCGCCCTCGCGCGGCTCCTCGCGGGCCGCGCGCAGCCGCTCCACCGCGTCGGGGAGCGCGAACTGCGCTCCGCTCAGCCCCTCCACGAAGTAGCCGCGCCGTACCTCCCCGCGCAGCTCGAGCCGCCGCAGCTCGCGGTAGATCGCGCGCCACGACACGGGCGGCCGCTCCCGGCGCCACCAGTCGCGCGTCACCACGCCGTAGCGCTCGAGCCACTGCCGCGCGATCACCTCCGCGTGCTCCTCCTCCGGCGGGAGCGTCCCCCAGCCGCCGACTGTCCCCCCCGCCCCCCCGGCCGCCCCTGCCCCCGGGCGCAGCAGCGACCACCGCCCCACCCACCCCGCGCTCGGTCCGGGGAGGTCGGGGCGCCGCCACTTCGGAAGCCGGCCGGCGCTCGCGCGCCGCTGGACCACCGGCCGCCCCGGCGACGGCGTGAAGCTCGACGGGAGCCAGCGCGCGGGGTCGGGCTCCTCCCGCCGCGCGCGCGGCGGGAGCGCGCGCATCCGCGCCACCTCGCGCATCGCCTCCATGGTGTCGTTCGTGACCACCCCCGCCGCCACGAGCTCGCGCAGCGCATCGCGCACCGCCATCATCCCGAGCCCCGTGGCCCCTTGCAGGTCGGCGAGGAAGGACGCGCCCATCCGGGCGAGCGCGTCGCGCACCGCGACCGCCCGCTCGCTCAGCGGCGCGTCCACCTCCGCCGGGAGCCAGAGCGCCGCGTCGCCGCGCGCGAAGAAGCGCACGGCCGCGAGCGCGATCGCCCCCGCGGCGTCCACGCGCCCCCCACCCGCCCACATCATCTGCCCCCCGGCGCCGAGCTGCGACAGCCACGCCGGGTCGTATCTCGTCAGGCGCGCGGGGAAGTAGTCGCGCTCCCACCCCTCCGGCGGGCGCGGCGCCCCCGCGAGCTGGTGCAGCACCACCTCCAACCCCCCGGGCCCATCGAGCCGGTCGCGCGGATCGGCGTGCTGCCAGCGCTGCAGGAACGCCGCGAACGTCGCCAGATCCACCGCCTGGATCTGCCGGCGGAGCGCCGCCAGCGCCCTCCGGCGCGCGAGCTCCGCGACCTTGCGCGAGCACCACTCCGGCGCGCCGGCGTCGCGGCGGAAGCGCGAGCGCACCAGACGCCCCGACCGCTCCCACTCGCCGAGCCGCGACTCGATCCACCGCTCGCTCCAGCCGTAGCGCGCGCGGATCTCGCGCACGGTCACCGGTCCGGAGAGCGCGAGGTACCGCGCCAGGATCTCCCGCCGCGCGGCGCGCGGCTCGAGCACCGGCGCGAGCATCCCGGCGGGGAGCACCTCCGCCGCCGGCCGCTCCGCGAGCTCGGCGCCCGCGCGCACCGTCGCCAGGCGCTCCACGCCGGCCGCCGCGGCGTAGCGGGCGTACGACTCCGCGAGCACGACGCGCCACTGCACGCCGTCCGGCCCGTCGAACGGGATCGCGATGGCGCGGCGCTCGTCGAGCAGCTCCTCCAGCGGATCGCGCGGGGAGCGGCGCGCCTCGGGCTCCGCCACGCGCTCGCGCAGCTCGTCCACGCCCAGATCGCCCGCGCGGTCGAGCAGGTGCGCGAGCTCGTCGGCGCTCCGCGCGCGGCGCCCCGGCGCGGTGCCGCGCCGCTCGGCGAGCAGCTCGGCCATCGCCCGCGCGGTGTCGTCGTCGCTCTCGTCCTCCCCCATCACCTCGCCGAGCAGCGCGCGGTCCACCGACAGCCGCGCCGCGCGCCGCTCCGCGCGCGGCGTGTCGTCGGCGTACATCCAGTCCATCACGAAGCCGAACTGGAGGCTCGCCGCGAACGGCGACGCGTGCGGCGTCTCCACGGTTCGCACGGCGATCCGCCCCGCCGCGATCGCGTCCAGCACCTCGCGCAGCGAGTCGAGATCGAACGCGTCCTGCAGCACCTCCCGATACGTCTCCACCAGGATCGGGAAGCCGGGGTGCCGGCGCACCACCTCGAGCAGGTCGAGCGCCTTGAGCCGCTGCAGCCAGAGCGGCATGCGGCGGCGCGGCGTGCCGCGCGGGAGGAGCAGCGCGCGCGCGGCGCTCATGCGGAAGCGCGCGCCGAAGAGCGAGGTGGTGCCCACCTCGTCCATCACGCGCCGGTGCGCCTCGTCGGCCGAGAGCCCGAGCAGCGCGTGCACCGGCGCGGGGGCGCCGAGGTCGGGGAGGCGGAGCATGATGCCGTCGTCGGTGGTCTGCACCTGTACGTCCACACCGCGCCGCGCATCGCCCCCGCCGAGCGCCTCGCGCACGCGCTGCGCGAGCGCCATCCCCCACGGCGCGTTCACGCGTCCGCCGAACACCGAGTGCAGCACGATGCGCACCGCGCCCAGCTCGTCGCGGAACTGCTCGATCAGGATCGTCTCGTCGTCGGGCACGACGCCGGTGGCCGCGCGCTGCTCGGCGATGTAGCCGCGCAGCGAGCGCGCGGCGGCGGGGTCGCACGCCCAGCGGGCCGCGAGATCCGCGTCGATCGCGTCATCGTCGGCGGGGTGCGCCGCCAGCTCGCGGCGCAGCGCGCCCACGCGCCGGCTCAGCTCCGGGGAGCGGGTGGAGAACTCCCCGTGCCAGAACGGCATCCGCGCCGGCGCGCCCGGCGCGGGGGTCACGATCACGCGGTCGTGCTCGATGGCGCCGATGCGCCAGGTGGCGGAGCCGAGCTGGAACACGTCGCCCACCCGCGACTCGTGCACGAACTCCTCGTCCAGCTCTCCCAGGCGCGTGCGGTCGGGGAGGTGCACCGTGTAGAGCCCGCGGTCGGGGATCGTACCGCCGGAGATCGTGGCCATGAGCCGGCTGCCGCGCGAGCCGGAGACGCGGTCGGTGATGCGGTCCCAGGTGAGGCGCGGCTCCAGCTCCGCCGCCAGCTCCGACGCGTACTTGCCGGCGAGCATCCCCAGCACCTCGTCGAACGCGGCGCGGGCGAGCCGGTGGTACGGGTAGGCGCAGCGCACGAGCCGGAGCAGCGATGCCGAGGTCCAGTCCTCCACCGACGCCATGGCCACGAGCACCTGCGCGAGCACGTCGAGCGCGTTCTGCGGCACGCGGGTGGGCTCGACGTCGCCCTCGCGCATGGCGCCGACGATGGCGGCGCTCTCCACCAGGTCGTCGCGGTGCGTGGGGACGAACACGCCGCGGCTCGCCTCGCCGAGGGAGTGCCCGGCGCGCCCCACGCGCTGGAGCGCCGCGGCCACGCGCTTCGGACTCTGGAGCTGCACCACCAGGTCCACCGAGCCGATGTCGATCCCCAGCTCCAGCGAGCTGGTGCTGACGAGCGCCGGCAGCTCCCCGGCCTTGAGCGCGCGCTCCAGCGCGAGGCGCCGCTCGCGCGCGAGCGAGCCGTGGTACGGGCGCGCGAGCTCCTCGCCGGCGAGCGCGTTCACGCGCGCCGCGATCCGCTCCGCCTGCGCGCGGTTGTTCACGAACACGAGCGTCGTCCGCGCGCCGCGGATGTACGACAGCACCAGCTCGGCCACCGCCGGCCACACGCTCCCGCTCACGTCGGCGAGGTCGGGCACGGGCGACACCACGGCGAGCTCCGTCCGCTTCACCAGCCCGCAGTCCACGATCGTGACCGGGCGGAACGCCGGTGGCGCGCTCTCCTCCGCGGCGGCGACACAGCCGCCGAGATAGCGCGCCACCTCCTCCAGCGGGCGCTGGGTGGCCGAGAGCCCGATGCGCTGCGGCGGGGTCTCGCACAGCGCCGCCAGCCGCTCCAGGGAGAGCGCGAGGTGCGCGCCGCGCTTCGTCCCCGCCACGGCGTGGATCTCGTCCACGATCACCGCGCGCA